>NZ_SRLV01000023.1:0-109185 GCF_006518205.1 Myxococcus sp. CA005
ACCCCCACCGCCGCGAGGAACTTCGTCGCACTGCCAGACGCGCTGCGCATGGGCGGCACCATACCCCGGCCGCCCGGCCGTGACGCGCAGGGACGCGGCGACTCCGGAATCTCCGCGTTGGCAATCCAGTTGCGCTTCCGGCGCGCGAGCCGCGCCGCGGCATCCTCGTCGTCGAAGCGGCCCGAGCTGCGGAGAATCCGCGCCGGGCCGCTACCCTCGAACGCGTGGACATTGACGACCGCGTAGAGCTGGCCGTCGATGAGGCTGGTCACCACGGGAACGACGCCGCACCGGCCACAGGTGTGGAACTCCGCGGTCCGCGTGCCGAAAACATATGGAGGGCGCGGCTCAGGCCGGCAGCTTCTTCAGGAAGGCCAGCAGCGCGGCATTCACCTCGGCGGCGTGCTCCTGCTGAACCCAATGACCCGCGCCGGGAATGACGTGGATGTCGGCCAGGTTCGGCACCAGGGCCTTCATCGGGTCAACGGGAGAGAAGGCACGCACCGGGTCCTTCTCTCCGACGATGTAGAGGGCCGGCTGCGAGATGACCGCCGTCGCCAGCTCCGGCAGTTCGTGCCAGTCCCGGTCCATGTTGCGGTAGCGATTGAGCCCGCCCCGGAATCCACTGCCGGCGAGCTCCTTCGCGAAGTACGCGACGTCCGCCTCGGTGAGCCAGCCGGGCAACGTCTCAGGTACGTCGAGCCTCGCGAGGAAGCCTTCCCCCTTCTTCTTCGCCAGCACGGCGGGATTCGTCACATCGAAGCCGGGGGTGCCCGTGAGAATCGCCCGGACCGTCCTCGGGACGTCCGCCTCGAACTCGGCCTCGGCCACGCCGGGCTCCTGGAAGTAGAGGATGTAGAACCACTTCTCACCGAACATGCGCTGAAACAACTGCATGGGCGGCATGGGCGCGCGCCCCAGATGGGGAACGCTCATTCCCACCACCGCGCGGAAGCGGTCGGGATGCAGGGCGGCACAGTTCCAGGCAATCGCCGAGCCCCAGTCGTGGCCGATGACGATGGCCGTCCTCTCCCCCAGCGCATCCAGCAGGCCAACCGCATCACCCACCAACTGCTTCATGCTGTACGCCTCGATGGCCTCCGGCTTGTCGCTCTGGCCGTAGCCACGGACGTCTGGGGCCACCGCGTGGTACCCCGCCGCCGCCAACGCCGGAAGCTGATGGCGCCACGAGTACCAGGACTCCGGCCAACCATGCAGGAGCAACACGAGCGGCCCTGAACCCGCCTCCGCGAGGTGCAGGTTGATGCCATTCGTCTTTACGGTTCGATGCGTGATGTCAGCCATGGGTGTGCTCCAGAGGTGACGGTACGGTGGGGGCGCACAATCGCGCCAGGCGCGTCAGGCACGAGGCTTGACGCGCCGCTTCGCGGCACGAGCGTGACGGCGGCGAACGCCGCGTCCCAGGTCCGCCACGGACGTGCTTCGAAGGTGTTGCATGAGCAGCGCCGCGGCCTGGTCCAGCGCCTTTCCCAGCGCATCATTGACGGCCTGCTCCACGAGACAGCCCGGACTTTCATCATGGGGACCGATACTGAAGAGCCCCGGTGTTCCGAGCGCTTCGTACACGTCCCCCAACGTCACGGTGTCGAGCGTGCGCGCCAGCGACCATCCTCCCCCGTGCCCCTTCACCGAGGTGAGGATGCCTGCCTCCCGAAGTCCGGCCATTGTCCGCCGGACCACCACGGGATTGGCCTTCAGCAGCCGCCCCATCGCCTCTGACGTCACCACGGGGCCCATGTCCTCCATGTGAAGGAGGACATGCAAGGCGACGGAGAGCCGACTGTCGCGTCTCATGCCACTTCATATGTGGCGTGAGACGCGGCCAGTCAAGCGATTCTGCAGGTGGGGTGGCTGGGTGGGGTGTCGTGACTCAGTAGTTGACGACGCCGTTCGGGAGCAGCAGGCGGTGGCTCCCCATGTCCATGATGGAGCGAGCCACATCGAGCTGCACCACCGCGCGGCCACGCAGCGCCAGTTCGTGCACGGGCGCCTCGAAGGTCACCGGGGCGACGCTGGCGTCGACGAAGCCGGAGCCCTCCGCCCGGGCATAGCCGCCGAGCCCCTCCAGTTGGAGCGTCACGCGGACGCGATCCGCGCCTTCCGGCACGTAGAAGTAGGCCACCAGGTGCGCATGGTCGGCACGGGCCACATCCGCGCTGTCTTGCACCAACTCCACCTTGAGCGGAGCCCCATTCGCGGTGACGCGAACAGCACCGATGGGGAGCTCCAGCTTGTCGTAGCCTTCCGCCGCCGAGCCGCGGAGCCGCAGCTCGAAGCGCTGCCCATCCTCCGTCTGGACCGGACCGGACGGAGCGGGTGGCTCGCCCTGGACGGAGTCGAGCCGATCACTGCCCCCACCGCAGGCTGTCAGGGCGAGGGCCGCGCAAACACACGTGGACAACATGGTCTTCTTCATGGCGTGTCTTTCCTTGAGATTTGAAGGGTGTCTTGGAGTGAGTTGGGAACGGCTCAGGGCGAGCAGCTCTGGCCGGAGTTGGAGGTCGGGTCGACGGCGATCGCCTCAGCGGCCTGGGGCGTCGACGGACCGGGGATGAAGCCGGGCGGGAGCGGGAGCGAGTCGCAACCGTTGTTGAAGGCGTCCACGGGGTCGATGAGGCCCGAGATGACATCGCACTGGGTGGTGTTCAGGGCCGCAACCGCATCCGTCAGGAGCGACGTCGGGTCGGGCGTCGCGCCGAACAGGCGCTGGTTGCAGATGCCCACCAGCGTCTGGCGCGCGAGCAGGAAGCGGAGCCGGTCCAGCTGGCTGCGCATCCCTCCCGCCGGGTACATGGCCGGGCTGCCCCACAGGATGCCTTCCGCGGCGGGCAGCGTGGTGATGGTCCCGATGGCGCCCAGGTCGATGGGCCCCTGCGCCAGGCACTGCGTGACCGTCAGGATACGGTTCTTGTAGAAGCCGAGCGTCCGCGTCGGGCCGGTGCACTCGACGGGAGGCGGCTCTTCCCGCTCACACGTCAGGCGCGCCGAGCACATGGCGGAGCCCAAGTCGAACGTCACCGTGAACGTGTTGTCGATGTGGTTGTCCGCCACGCCATCCTGCGCGGCAATGGTCACGCACTCGTCATAGCTGCCGATATGCAGCGCGAAGTCCGACGTCAGCGAACCATTGACAGGAATGCTCACCGGCGGCGGCGGCGAGAACGTGAAGCCCTCGCTCGACAGCACGTCATCGGTCGCCGTCAACAAGATGGACGGCAACGTCGGGTGGACGTTGGTGACCTTGAAGGTGTAGTTCGCGGTGTAGGGATAATCATCCGCCACCACCACCGACTCGCCATTGACCTTCTTTTCGCAAATCAGGTCGTGGGCATTCGCGACTCCGCTCCCGCCGACCACCACCGCACATACCGCGGAAACCCACTGCTTCTTCTGCTTCATCCGCATTGTTCCGACCTCGTTCATGAGCACCAGGCTCGGACGCGGCGGATTTCACCGTTTGTGCCACGTCTGGGAAGACGCGGGGCGACAAGCCCCTGACACAAGGATTCCCCATGGGAGGTAGGTGTTACGCCCTTCCTCCCGTCGAATGGAAAATCACATCCCACAGTGGGGACCGCGCCGGCGGACATGAAGCAACATCGGGGCTCTGGGAGGAGGGTAATTGCCCCACCCGCGACCGTCCGCACGCCCTGCTGACCTGGGCGAACGCTTCCCATGTCCCGCGAGATGCCTCGGCAGTGAAGTTCCCTGCACCCGACAGGCATTGGCCCCGCGGGGCGTTGCGACGCTTTTTCCTCAGGCGCCCGGGCGGGAGAACGTCACCCGCTGGCCGTTGGCGCCCAGTTCCAGATGCGTCACGCCGGCGCTGGGAGGCCCCAGCACGGGCACGATGAACCAGTTGGCGCGCCGCAGCGTGGCGGGCTGCCGCAGCGCGGCGCCGGGCTCCAGCATGCGCTCCACGCTTCCGCCCGGTCCGTGGAAGACGACGCGCAGCGCGCGAGGCACGCCCTGGGCGCGGACGTAGAAGGCATACCGGTCACGGCCCCCACCCGCGTGGCCCGCCGCGACGCCCAGCACCTCCATGTCCTTCTCACGGAAGGCCAGCGGCATGACCCCATCAGGCAGTGGCGCGGGTTCGGACCGGGGTGCCTCCAGGTCATAGGCTCGCAGCGCGGCATCCGGAGGCACACCGGGAACGGGGGCGTAGTGCTCCGCGAGCGGCGAGACGAGGTAGGGGTGATAGCCGTGCTTGCGAGCACTCACGACGTCGGGCGGCCGCCGGTACGCCATGCGGTTGCTCCAGAACATGAGGCTCAGGTACTCCATGGAGCCGGGCACGTCCGAGTCCTGCGCGAGGAAGAGGACACTGCGCGCCGGCGTCTGCTGGTCGAGCGCGCGCCCCACCTCGCGGGAGTAGGTGACGTACAGGTCATCCAGATGCCTGGCCTGGTAGTCTGCCTTCGCCACCGGAAAGGTGACGGCCAGCAGCCACGCGAGCACGCCCGAGGCCAGGAGCCCCAGCCCCAGGGGCGCCCAGGACAGCTTCCGCGGCAGGCGCCAGCACACGAGCGCGACGAGCAGCGCCGCCGCGGCGGCCACGACCAGCCCCTCGGCGAGCCCGGGCCGGGCGCGCGTCTGCACCAGCACCGTGGGGAGCACGGCGCGGACAGCACCGAGCACCGGCAGGTGCTTGACGAACCACGGCGTGGCGACCGCCGCCAGGAGCGCCGCCGCGAGCGCAGGGTGGCGCCGGGCATCCGCGCCCGCGATGGCCAATGCGGCCAGGACGGCGGGCACCGCGCCCCAGGCAATGGCGGGGACCTTCACCACGCTCAGTGACAACACGAGCCAGGTGGCCCCCACCCACAACGCGAGCCCCACCACCTCCAGCTCCCGCCGGCGCACCGCGCGCACCAGCAGCCACACGAAGGCGAGCAGCGGCAACACCGCGGGCAGCGGCGCCAGGCTCTGGGTGTTGACCTCATTCAAGAGGGCATCCACCGGCCGGTGCCAGGGCCCCACGTCCACCGTCGGGTCGGCGAAGAGGTGGGCGCGCGTCACCCGCGCCTCCAAGTCATGCAGCTCCGGCCAGCGCCATGCGGAGTAGAAGCTCCACGGCGCGGCCAGGAGCACGGCCATGCCCACCATGGCCACCACCGTGCTGAACCTCGGCCCCGGACAGAAGCGCAGCCGGCCGAGCGCCCACAGCGTCGCCGCGATGCCCAGGGGCGTCAGCGCGAGCCCCGTCTTGCAAAGGAAGCCCAGCCCCACGGCCGCCCCTGCCGCCAGCCCCCACCGCCAGGAGCCCTGGCGCGTGGCGTGGAACAGGAGCGCCACCGCGACGGCGTTGCAGCCCGTCAGGGTGCAATCCGTCACATCGCCGAAGATGCGCCCCTGGACGAGCTGCCAGCCAAAGGGCATGGCGAGGAAGCCCGCCGCCCCCAGCACGGCCCAGAAGCGCCCGGCGGGCCTGCGCGCGATGAGGTAGATGGACACCGCCGCGGCCAGGTGCCCCAGGAGCGAGGCCAGCCGCAACGCCAGCGGCGTCACGCCCACCACGTGCATCATCAACGCGCCGAACCAGAAGGGCCCCGTGGGCTTGTGCATCCACACGTGCGCGGCCCACCAGTGGCGCGGGTCCGCGGGGAAGACCGGGTCCTTGTAGATGTGCGGCGTGAAGAAGGTTTCGTGCGTGCCGCGCGCGGCGGCCTGGTGCATCGCCTCGTCCCAGATGTAGATGGCCGGGTGCGCCAGGTGAGGCGCCAGTTGGGCCAATCCCCAGACGACGAGCGCCACGATGAGCAGTCCATCGAGACGCCTTTGAAAGACATCGGGGGGCGCGGCGGCAGTCGGGGCGTCGGTGCTCATCGGGGCGATGCGTGGGGATAGCACCCCAAGCACGCCAGAGCCACTTGGAGCCGTGCGTCAGTCGCGCCCGATGCCGATGTAGGTGACGCCCTCGCTCCAGGCGAGCCGCGGGTCGAGCACGTCAGCACACGGCGGACGGCGCGCCCTCTAGCCTACGAGGACTTCACGCGCCCCTCCCTGCCCGGACGCCACTGGCCGCTCGAGCATCAGGGTCCGCAGCCAGTCGTGGAGCCGGTCCACGCCCTCGGCGATTCCCACCTGGGGCGCCCACCCCGTGGCTGCCTGGAACTTGCGGGGGTCGGAGACGTAGTAGCGCGGGTCCCCCGTCCGCCCATCCTCGAACTGGAGCGCGGGCCGCAGACCGGTGCGCTGAGAGATGAGCCCCAGCAAGTCCAACAGGCTCACTGTCCGCGACGGGCCGCCGCCAATGTTGAAGGCCTGCCCCTTGAGCCGTCCGATGTGCTGCTGCGCCAGGCCGAGCGCGCGCACCAGGTCCCCCACATCGAGGATGTCGCGTACCTGCTTGCCATCTCCGTAGAGCGTGAGGGGCCGGCCTTCGAGCATGCACAGGAGGAAGTGCGCCACCCAGCCCTGGTCCTCGGTGCCGAACTGCCGGGGGCCGTAGATGCAGCTCATCCGGAACACCACCGTCCTCAGCCCGTAAGCCCGCGCGTAGTCGAGCACGTACTGGTCCGCCGCGCCCTTGGAGCAGCCATCGGGGCTCTCGAAGTCCACCGGGCAGTCCTCCCCCACGCCGTGACCGCGCAGGCCCGCGTCCCGAGGCGCGTAGCGGCTGGGCTTCTGGACGAACTCCACGCCCGGCGTGCAACCGTAGACCTTGTTGGTGGAGGTGAAGACGAGCGAGGCAGGCCGCTCCATGGCGCGCAGCGCCTCCAGCACGTTCAGGGTGCCGCCCGCGTTGACCTCGAAGTCGGTGACGGGCGTCTCCAGGCTGGTGGTGACAGCCCCCTGGGCCGCGAAGTGGAAGACCTCGCTGGCGCCAACGACGGATTGCTTCACCGCATGGGCGTCCCGTACGTCCGCCGTCACCACCTCCAGCCGGGCGCCATGCCGGGCCTGGAGCCAACGCAGGTTGTGCACCACCCCGGGGCGCGTCAGGTTATCGACGACGCGCACGGTCCGCCCCGCGGACAGGTAGTGGTCCGCCAGGTTGGAGCCGATGAAGCCGGCGCCGCCGAAGATGACCGTCCTGCCCCCCTCCACCTTCCAAGGTTCCGCCGCGCTCATACGGTCAGCCCTCGCGTCTCGAGTTCCGCGCGCGCCTCCGCCACGCGGTCCGTCGCCACCTGGTCCTCGAGCCACGACGACAGCTCCGCGAGCCCGTCGTGGAAGGAAACCCGGGGTGCGTACCCCAGCAACTCACACGCCAGGGAGATGTCCGCGAAGCAGTGACGGATGTCGCCCATGCGATAGCGACCCGTCACCGCGGGGCGGAGGCCAAGGCGGCCCATCACCTCCGCGAGCGTCAGGGCCACTTCATTCACGGTGATGGACTGTCCACTGCCCACGTTGAGGACGTGCGAGTCCGCCCCCCGCGCGTCGAGCGCCAGCGCGCAGGCGTTCGCTACGTCACGCACGTTGACGAGATGTCGTGAAACCAGTCACCCAGCGAATGCACCAGGTGTTGAAGCTGCTCGGCCGTCAACTCGGACGGGGTCATGGCGCCTCCGTGATGCAGGGGGGAATCCATGACGAGGGTGCGCAGCACGCAGGAACTTTCCAAGTAAGGCCGGGCGCAAGGCCCGTCGCCTGTCGAAGCCCCCGGAGACGCGGCACTACCTTTCAGGCATGTCCTTGTGGCGGGTCCTGTTCGGCAGGCCCATTCCGAACGAGCGAGCGGAAGAGGAGAGGATTGGTCCGCTGACAGGCATCCCCGTGCTCGGGCTGGACGCGTTGGCCTCCGCGGCCTACGGGCCCGAGGCCGCGCTCACCGCCATGCTCGTGCTGGGCAGCGCCGGGCCGCGGTACATCGGCCTGCTCACCGGCATCATCGTCGCGCTGCTGCTCGTGGTGCAGTTCTCCTACCGGCAGACCATCGCCGCGTATCCCGACGGCGGCGGCTCGTTCTCCGTGGCCCGCGCCAACCTGGGCGTGAGGCCCGCGCTGCTCGCGGCCTCCGCGCTGGCGTTGGATTACGTACTCAACGTCGCGGTGGCCATTTCCGCCGGCGTGGGCGCGCTCGTCTCCGCCATCCCCAGCCTGTTTCCCCACACCCTGCTCCTGTGCCTGCTGCTGCTCGGCTTCATCATGGTCGTGAACCTGCGAGGCATCCGCACCGCGGGCTCGGCCTTCCTGCTACCGACCTACCTGTTCGTCGGCTGCCTGGGCATCACCCTGCTCATCGGCATCTGGAAGGTGCTCACGTCCAATGGCAGCCCCGTGCCCGTCGTCGCCCCGCCCCGGCTCCCGGAGAGCACGGCCATGGCGAGCCTCTGGCTGTTGATGCATGCCTTCGCGAACGGCTGCACGGCGATGACGGGCATCGAGGCCGTCAGCAACGGCGTGCCCATCTTCCGCGAACCCCGCGTGCGCAACGCGCGCCGGACGTTGCTGGGCATCGTGAGCATCCTGGTGATGCTGCTCTGCGGCGTGGCGTGGATGAGCCACGCCTATGACATTGGCGCGACCGCGCCGGGCCAGGCCGGCTACCAGAGCGTGCTGTCCCAGGTCGTGGCCGCCATCACCGGGCGCGGCGTCTTCTACTACGTGGCGCTGGCGGCCATCGTCTGTGTGCTCTGCCTGTCCGCCAACACGAGCTTCGCGGACTTCCCCCGCCTGTGCCGCGCGCTGGCGCTCGACAGCAACCTGCCTCCGGCCTTCGCCCACGTGGGCCAGCGCCTCGTGTATTCCACGGGCATCGTCACCCTGTCCCTGCTGGCCGCCGTGCTTCTGGTCCTGTTCAACGGCGTGACGGACCACCTCATCCCACTGTTCGCGGTGGGGGCGCTGTCCGCCTTCACCTTGTCCCAGCTCGGCATGGTCATGCACTGGCGGCGCATGAGCGGACGCGGCGCGCGGAGGTTCCAGTGGGTGAATGGCGTGGGCGCGGCCTGCACCGCCCTGGCGCTGGCCGTGGTGGCGACGGCCAAGTTCGAGGAGGGCGCCTGGCTGACCGTCGTCTTCATTCCCCTGACCTACGTGCTGCTCCGGACCTCGCGGCGCCACGCCGAGCGCATCCACGCCGCCACCGAGACGCCCCACCCCATTCCCGTGCAGCCGCTCGCCGCGCCCGTGGTGGTGGTGCCCCTCCGGCGCCTGGACCGGGTGGCGCAGAAGGGCCTGCGGCTGGCCCTGTCCATGTCCCCGGATGTGTACGCCGTGCAGGTCCGAGGACAACCGGACGCCCAGGAGCAATTGGTGCAGCGCTGGGAGTGGCAGGTGGCCGCGCCCCTTCGGAAGGCCGGACGGCCGGTGCCACGACTGGACGTGCTCGTGCCGACCTACCGCCAGGTCGTGGACCCGTTGCTGGGCTACGTCCGGAAGCTCGCCGCGGAGCATCCGGGCCGGTTCATCGCGGTGCTGGTGCCAGAGCTCGTCGAGCGCCGATGGCACCACTTCATCATCCCCAGCCACACCGCCACGCTGTTGAAGATGATGCTCCTGGTTCGCGGAGGGCCCCACATCGTCGTCATCAACACGCCCTGGTACCTGCGCGAGCCGTCGGGCCGGAAGAGACGCCTCCGACGAGGTTCTGCATGCGGACGACCAGGTTCTTGTCGCGGCGCCCCAGCGTGCTCGCATCATCCGTGGGAATGACGTAGCCCCCGTCGAATCTGACCTCGCCCGGCGTGGGCCCCGTGTGCCGCTCGACACGCCCTCCACTCGGCCCTGGAATCCCACACGCGGCACGCGGTTGAATGGGCCCGTCGCTCACGGAGGTCCGCCCATGCGCCGTCTGGCCATCATTCCGCTCTTCGCGCTGTTCGGCTGCAGCTACGTGCAGTTGGGCATCCCAGGAGGCCCTGTCGACCTGGGCTCGCCCCGGAACACGAGGGTGGGCGTCTTGATTCGCCAGCCCGCGAATGAACCGCTGGAAGGAGCGCCGGAGCGCGAGGACAAGGCCCCCTGAGCAGAGGGACTACAGCAGCTTCTGCCCCAGCACGTCGAACGCTTCCAGGTCGCTCGCGGCGGCGGGGCTGGCCCGGTAGTCCTCCGCCAGGAGGGTCCAGAGCATGACGTCGCGCCACGAGCCGTCAGCGGCCTGGAGGCGCTGTCGCAAGGTGCCTTCGTGGGTAAAGCCCAGCTTGCGGGCCACCGCGGCGCTCGGCACGTTGAGCGGGTCGCAGTGAATCTCCACCCGGCGCAGGCCATCCAGTTCGAACGCGACCCGGACGAGCGCCGCCGCCACTTCGGTCGCGAGCCCCTGACCGGCGTGCTGGGCCGCAATCCAATACCCTATCTCCCGGCCCCCCTCGCCCACACGAGGATGCAGCCCGCAGCCGCCCAGGACCTCCGTCCCACCCCGGTCGAACACGGCATAGGTGAAGTCCTGTCCCAGGTCGAAGCTCCCGCGAAAGCGCCGCAGGACGGCGGCCTGCTGCTCCACGCTGATGGGGTAGTGCCGCGCCCAGTCCAACCAGGGGCGCAGGTGGTCGAGGCTGGCGTCGATGGCGCGGAGCGCACGCGCGGCGTCAGCGGGTGACCAGCAGCGGAGCAGGGTTCGTGCTGTCTGGAGGGTGTATGCGGGCCCGAAGGGAGTCGGAGTCATGACGAACCAGTGGAAGTAGACCTCGACGCACCCCGTCCCGTCTACCGCACCACGTGCATCTGGGAGGCACTCACCCCGTCGCCTCGAACCCGTACCTCCAGGGCTCCTGACTGTTCCGCGCGGAAATAGAACACCGCTTCCTGCTGCGGTCCCTCCAGGTCCATGGCGCCGCTGCCATTCAGAGGCACCAGGGCCTGCGTACACGCCGCGTCCCGGAAGAAGGTCACCCCGCCAACATTCCCCTGTGCCTCCACCACCAGCAGGGACGAAGCCAGGGCGGACAGATTGCCCATGGCGTCCTGACTCTGCACCACCAACGCCTCGGAGCACGCGCCCGCCGCCACGTCTTGCTGGGGTGTCAGGAAGGCCACCTGCGCCGCCGCAGCCGCCACCACGTCCACGTCGAACGTGGAGCCCGGCAGGGTCTCCCTGGCATAGCCCGCGCCACTGATGCGGTTGCGGCTGATGACGTTGGCCCCGCCCAGGTCCGAGATGGCCGCCTGGTACGGCACGCCGTTCGCCACCACGCCGTGGCTCAACGTGTTCTCCACCACGAGCAACCGTGAGGATTGCGCCAGCGGCCCGCCGTCCGCCTCCGCTTGCGACAGGTCGATGCCAATGTCGTTCGCCTCCAGCGTGTTGCCCTGGATGAGGACGTCCTCGCACACCGGGCCGCCGTAGTAGGCCCCACCCGCGACGAGGATGCCGGCCGCCACATAGCCGGTCCCCGTATAGACGTTGCCGGTGACGCGGTTGCCCAGCACCTGTCCCGTGGCGCCGAAGCTCAACTGGATGCCATTCCTGGCGATGACGGCCGACGGACCGCCGCCCTCCACCACGTTGCCCTCCACGGCCACGTCCACCCGGCCCGAGGCCACGATGCCCCCCTTCTGGTAGCCCACGGCGTGGTTGCGCAGGACCTCCACCTGAACCACGCGGGACGCGTCCTGGGCGTTTCGTACCTCGATGGCCACGCCCTCCTGGCAACCGCTCTCGCCCGCGCCCTGGTGCAGCGCGCGCACTTCGCTATCGGTGATGGAACCGCTCGCCCCGATGAATCGGATGCCACTCAAGCCGGCCTCGCCCGCATCACACGCCAGGTCCGACAGGCCGCGCGCCGCCACCGTCACGTCGTGGACGTGGGCCGTGTCTCCCCGGTTGCGAAGCACGGCACCCTGGAAGCGGCCGCCTTCGGGGTCCACCGCAGTCACCACGTGCCCGGCGCCGTCGAAGGTGACTCCGTCCGGGATGTACAGCGTGCCCTCCGTCGTGCAGTCCGCCGTCAACGTCACGCGGTCGTTCTCCCACCGGGCGGAGCAGGGAGGAAACGCCCCACAGCGCCGGTCATCCCACCGAATCCGGAACACGTGCGTCGCGCTCATCCCCGAGACATTCGTGACGGTGAGCCGCACGGAGGGCTCCACACCCGCCGGGATACAGGACAGCGCGGACCAGGGCACCTCGCTCCGCGTCCCGTCCTGGGTGGCGGTTCCCAGGAGGCCGGTGTTCGCGGACCACTGGAAGGTGAGAGCCTCGCCGCGCGGGTCCTCCGCCACCGCCTGGAGCAGGACGGGCTCCGCGCTCACGGCCTCCGTCCGAGATTGGGCCGTGGAGACGATGATGGGCGGCAGCCGCTGCACCACACATACGTCCACCAAGCCGACGTGCTCACCGCCTCGGCCATCCCGCATCGTGACGTGGAACTGGCACGCGCCACAGGCTCCCGAGGGCGGCGTGGACGGCGTGAAGCGAGGCGACCGCGCGCTCGCGTCATCGAAGGTGCCTTCGCAACTGGCCGTCCATGCGTAGGTGAGCGTGTCTCCGTCTTCGTCCCGGCCTTCCGCCTGGAGTTGCAGGGAGTCGCCATACTGGACCTCGCCAGAAGGGAGGGAGCCCAGCTCCACCATCAACGGCCAGCGATTGAAGGCGGCCACGCTGTCCGCTCCGAAGCCATGGTCCCGGGCCACTCGCACGGGGAAGTCCAGCGTGGCCCCCTGGCCCACCGCGTTCGTCACCAGGAGCGTCAAGGTCACGAAGCCGGACGCCTCTGGCGCCGTCCAGACGGGCGCCACGGCGCTGGCGTCGCTGAAGCTTCCAGCCGAGGCCCGCCAGGCATACGTGAGCGCCCCATCCCCGGACGCGGCCTCCGCCACCGCGCGCAGCGCCACCTGCCCTTCGGGCCGGACCTCCGCCAACGAGCCCACTACCGCGTCAATGAACGGCGCTCCGGGAACGCCGGAGACGGGGGCTCGCGGGACCAGGACGACCAGCGCCGTCCGGTGCGCACCTATCACCACGTTCGGGACGTCGATGTGCGCCAGCACCTCACCGCCATCACCTCGGACGGTCGCGCTCGCCTCAGCCGCTCGTCCAGAGGCAATCCGCCGCACCAGCCCCTGCCACAGGCCGTCGCCGCCAGAGAGCACCGCGCCCGCTTCTTCTCCTCCCACGGGTCTGAGCGTGGCACGGACCTCCGTGACGGGCCCGGGCGTCAGCGTGCGTGGCAGCACCACCACCACCCGCGCCGACGCGGAGGGCTCCAGTTGGATGGGCTGCGGGTCATCCAGGTGACACCCCGCCGTGACGAGTAGCAACAACACGCCCGCGAGGCGCCAGGGGTTCTGCGTGTCCAAGAACGTCATGACGGCATCCTCCGGCGGGAATGGTATTCGAAACGTTACCGGGAGCCTCCCGGCGGCGCGAGGCCCCTGCCTCCCATGCAACGCGTCAGCGGACCTTCCAGGGAGCCCCCCTGCGGGGCACCCTCCCGTCAACTGCGCGACGTGGACGCTCGCGGCACCGCGTCAAGCGTTGCCAGGGCCTGTCCCCCATGCTCGAGCGGCCCGACTGAAGGCCCGCCCCCAGCGCCACGCCCTGGCCCGGCGCGCGGTTCCCGGGGCGCCATCCTACCTTTGCCCCACCCGCGTTCCGTCGCGCGCCAATCACATCCACCACCTCCTGGACATCTCACCTGGACCCGGGCAGGGGCGACTATCCACATCCAGCGCCATCGCCATCCGTGGAGTCCATATGACGCTGCACGACTTCACACTATCGAGTCCCTCTCACTGAGCACCCGCTCAGAGAGAGGAGCGTTCATGAGTCGAAATCGATGGCGATGTTTCGGAAGTCTTCTGGTTGGAACCCTGTCACTGCCAGTGGTGGGGTGCTCGGGCGAGGAACCCAGTCACGAAGAAGTCCACAACAGCCCCAGTGAGGACGTCCACACGGCAGCGCTGAGCACGGAATCCCCCCAAGAGGGCTTCCAGGACCCCACCTGCGGGTACATTCCCTGCCCTGTCTTCCAGAACGGAAACGTTCTGACGCTGGCGGGCAACTGCGCCACCTACTCCACCCTGCGCATTCCGGATGGGTACCTCCTGGATGGGGCTGGGCACTTCATCATCGCGCTGGACCCCCCTGGAGACCATTTCAAGGGCCCCATCGCGCGCAACTGCGGCAGCAGCGCGTTCTACATGAACCTCAGGCTCATGTTGAAAGGGCTCACGGACGTCTGCGACACGGGGGATGACGCGCTCGTGGGCATCCGGTTCGACAATGCGACGGGCTCCGTCATCAACACCCAGATTTTCAACATCCGCCAGGGAGACGGAACCGGAGGCTGCCAGGAGGGCACCGGCATCCTGATTCGCAACCAGGGCCCGTTGAGCCCGACGCAACACGTCGGTGTCCAGAACAATCTCCTGCTGGGATACCAGAAGGCCGGCGTCGTGGCGGTTGGCGATGTCGTGGTGGACATCACCAACAACCGGGTGGTGGGCTCGGGGCCCATCGGCAACGTCGCCCAGTCTGGCATCCAGGTCGGGCTCGGGGCCACCGGAAGCATTGTCAACAACCTCATCTCCGGGCACTCCTACACCGGCGAGGGCGTCGCCAGCGGCATCCTCGTCTACGGAGGGCCGATGTACGGAGGCCCGCTGTCCACGGACGTCCTCATTCAAGGCAACCAACTTTTCAACAACGACATCGGCGTCTACCTGTCCCAGGGCAACGCGGATCAAAGCCCTCCGGCGGTGCTGACGAACATCCAGGTCGTGGACAACGTGCTCCACTTCGACGGGGTGACGAATGGCTACGTCTACCAGGCCGGAATCTCGGACCTGGGAACGGGCAATGTCATTCACTCCAACATCATCACCGGCGCGGGGTATGACCCGGCCACCCTCCCCGGCTCCACCTTCGCCGTGGATGTGCTCGCGGGTCCGGCAGCAAGCCTCGCCTTCCTCAATCCGCCTCGGCAGGTCCCCGTGGGCCTCTGCTCCGGCCCGCTCATCGTCCAGACCCAGGACGTGAGCGGGAACCTGGTCGTTCCCACCACGACGGGCTTCAACATCACCTCAGCGGGTCCGGCCTCCCCCGGCATCCAGTTCTACGCCGACCCCGCCTGCGCGGGCCCCGCGGTGACGACGCTCGACCTGGGGAACCCCCAGGCTCAGGGCCGCTTCTACTTCCGAGCCCCCACGCCGGGCAGCGTCACCGTCTTCGTCTGGAATTCGGACTGGACACAAGGCCAGACGCAGCAGGTCTTCATCCCCCTGGAATCGGCGCCACCGCCCGCCGGCGCCCTACGGCTGGAGCTGCAACACTGACGGGATGCCCGGGTGGCCAGAAGGCGCGCCCACGCGCTGGCCACCCGGGCCGTTGGCAGCAATAGACATACAAATACAACTCACCATCAATACATCCCGGAACGAGGCGACCTCGCGTGGCCCTGTTCGAAAGCAGTCGCTGCGCTGGGCCGACTGAGGGAATGTCACCGCCTCCCTGGTCCCGCGAGGCGCCTGTTCGGCGCTCGGATGCAGATTCCGAGACATCCCACAGACAAACATGCTTCAACTGTTGCATCGACAGTGATTGAGGCGACCTTGGGGAGGGCTTTGCCATGCAGGGCTCCTCCCCCAGGTTGCTCGAGGCCCGTCAATCTCAGTCAGGCAACGAAACCGTGTAGCACGGCTCACCGCGAGTGAGTGAGTGAGTGAGTGAGTGAGTAATCCCATCGGGCCTCGACAGGAGAAGCGAATGAACCGGTTGGTCGTATTGTTGGTTTCATGGATGGCCATGGTCCTGGCTTCTGGTGGCAGCGCGGCCTGGGCCGCCCAGGCGGAAGCAAGGCCTCCCGCGGCAGTGGTTGGCGGGGACGGAGGCGAGCCCCCCGAGCTGGTCCCCGTCACGACGAGTTGGATCTACCGCGATGCCATGGAAGCACCGTGGCAGGACTACTCCTGGGCCCCCCACTCGCTCACCAACACCTCCCCTGTCGCAGTGGGGCGCTACTCCATCTCCGTGACGATGCGCGCCTGGGAGGCGCTGTATTTCAATACATCGCCGATCACCTCGAACGCGGGCATGACGCTCACCCTGCGCGTGCATGGCGGGACGGGCGGCAACAACGCGGTGGTGCTGACCCGGGCCGTGGTGAATGGCGCCTTCACGCCTGGCACCGAGCTGGGGCCGTACTGCACCGGAGGCCGCATCCGCGCCAACACCTGGGTGACGTGCACCGTTCCCATCTCCCTCCTGGCGCCACAGGGAGCACGGCTGACGGGCCTGGTTCTCCAGGAAGGCCTGGGACTGAGCCTGCCCACGCTCTACTTCGACGAGCTGGGCGTGCGTGGCATGGCCACGCCGCCTCCGCCCGTGGAGGTGGCCATCACCCCCACCTCCGCCACGGTTCCGGCCGGGGGGACGCAGGCCTTCACTGCCACGGTGACGGGCAGCACCAACACGGCGGTGACGTGGTCCGTGCAGGAGGGCGCGGCGGGAGGCACCGTCACGCCGGCGGGCCTGTACACCGCTCCGGCCATCGCGGGCACCTACCACGTGGTCGCGACGAGCCAGGCGGATCCCACGAAATCGGCGGTGGCCACCGTCACCGTCCCGAACACGCCCCCGCCGCCGAGCGGCACGTGGGTGTCGGGCTACTACACCGGCTGGAACGCCGACATGTACCCGCCGGAGAAGGTGGACTTCTCCGCGCTCACGCACATCCTCGTTGGCCGCGTCACTCCCAATCCGGATGGGACCGTGAACACCCAGTTCGACAACTCGAATGGCCCGGCCATCGCGCGGACACTGTCCACGCGGGCGCACGCAGCCGGACGCAAGGCCATCATCATGGTGGGCGGCGCGGGTGAGCACGACGGCTGGGTGGGCGCGGCGTCCAACGCGAACCGCGCCCAGTTCGTCCAGAACCTGCTCAACGCGATGGATACCTTTGGCTATGACGGCCTGGATATCGACTGGGAGCCGGTGGAACAGGTGGACAAGCCGGCGTTGCTCGCGCTGATACAGGCGCTGCGCGCGGCCCGGCCGCAGATGCTGCTCACCATGCCCATCGGCTGGGTCAACAGCAACTTCCCCGAGGATGCGGACCCGTGGTTCACCAACCTGGTCCCCTACCTGGACCAGATGAACGTGATGACCTACGAGATGACGGGCCCCTGGGGCGGCTGGCTGTCCTGGTACACCTCCGCGCTCACGGGCGAGGCGGGCAACCACCCCACGTCCGTCTCCTCCAGCCTCAGCGCCTGGGCCAACGCGGGCATCCCCAAGAACAAGCTGGGCATGGGCATCCCGTTCTATGGCATGGCGTGGCGGAACATCACCGGCCCGTATCAGCCGTACACGGACTGGTCTGACTACGTGGGCAGCGACAATTCCTTCACATACAGCAAGATTCTCCAGTTGTCGGCGACGGGCGTCTACCACTGGGACGAGGCGGCGAAGGCCAGCTACGTCACCTTCGACGTCCCCGTGGAGGACGGCACGGTGCGGTGGATTTCGTATGACTCACCGCAAACCATTGCCGCCAAGGGCGCCTTCGCCCATGACAACGGATACGGTGGCACCATCATCTGGACCATCAACCAGGGATGCACCGACCCACAGACTGGCGCCAATCCGCTGCTCGACGCGGTGAAGAACGCCTTCCTGCCATGACCCGGAGAGGGCAAGGGACCGCGCTGTGCACGCAGCGCGGCCCATGACTCCACAAGAAGTGCCCTACCTGGGGCGTCAAAACGCCCCCCGTGAGAAGCGACGGCCACTGCCGACACGCACGGGCATTGACGAGACACCATGACACCTGTTCCCGGGGGCGCGAGCGCCGTGCTCGCCTGCCCCCGCGACGGGGACACGAATCTTCCCACCGACACCTTTGGAACGGCACCCCGATTGCTCATGGCTGCCCACGATGGAGGCGTGACTGTCTACAGCGGGCATCGCGAGCACCAGGGCAGCACCTGGGGGCAGAAAGAGCGCGGTGGCCGAATCGCTGAGGGGCTTGGGCAACGACATGAATGACGGCGTTCGCACGCTGGTGAGCGGCAAGAAGGCGCTCGACGTCGGCACCGCGAACCCGATGAATCTCCATCCGGACGGCGGCTGGGAGCTCCTCTAGCTGAAGAAGGACTGAGGCGGCCCTCCCCCGGCCGAGGCCCTGGCCCACAAGGTCTGGGCTTCGGCCGGGGTGCCAGGATTGGAGAATTCCTATCGGAGTGCAGTCAAAACTCCGTGTCAGCCCATGGGGGGTGGATTCGCAAACGTGGAGGAAGGACTAAATAGGCCGCATGCCCCTCTCCTCCCCGTTTTCCATTGCCGCCCTGAGTCTGTCTTTTCTTGCGCCGATGTCTGCCCTGGCGTCCGGGGACACCATCGCCAACTCGTATGTGGACGTCTCCGCCTACCTGACGTCGAAGGCGGACATCGAGGCGTGGTACCAGCTCCGGGCCTCGCTGAAGCAGAACTTCGATGACATCTGCGGCGACACGTTCTGCGAGGGCGAATACAGCAACATCGAGTCGCTGCGCTTCCGCTGCTCCGTGAATGCCCTGACGGGCCGGATGGGCCAGTGCGTCTGGGTCTTCGCCGCCAGCAACGAGGAAGTCGACCCGGCGACGGGTTCGGTGACGGTGGATGCGCGGACCTGGGCCTGCCAGGTGCCTGTCGCCCCGCGCACCACGATTCAGGAGTTCCTGACAGCGCTCGCGGGCACGTCTCCGCTCTACGCCACGCTGCCGCGCACCCAGACCCCCCTCTACGAAGGTCTGGGCAACTGCCTCTGAGTCACGGAGCCTCGACGAAGCCCGTGCAGCAACACGGGCTTCCGCCGCGCCTTACGCTTCCGCGAAGTTCTCGATGAGCGCGTCGATGACCCTGACGATGTGCGCCGAGAAATCCCGGAAGTGCTCGGCGTCCTCCGTTCCCAGGCGCGGGGAAAGGTCGAAGGCCTCGTCGTGGTAGTAGCCCACGACGCCCAGCTCGCCTTCCGGCGTGACGTCGCGCGGGTTGAAGCACCAGAAGTTGTCCACCGCGTCGTCATCCGCGCGCTGGAAGAACAGGGCCTGGTTGATGGCCTCCTCCACCTCCGGGTCGTCACCGTTGACCGCGTCCGACGGGTCCGGCGCCGCCGCACGCAGGAAGCCCGGCTCCTCCATGCCGATGAGCTCCCGCCCACCGTGCAGCACCTTGAAGGTGCCGTAGGTGCTGATGAAGTGCACGTAGCTGGGAGGCAGCTTCAGCTTGAACTTCTTCTCCAGCTGCGCCACCTCGTCGGCAGTCACGGGCGTGGAGAACTCGATGCTCATGTCCTCGATCTCCTCCGCCAGGGACTTGAGCCGCTTCACTGCTTCCGCCACCGCATTCTCATTCGACGTATTGGCCATGATGCGCGCACGCTAGCGAATCCGTGTGCCCCGCCAAGCCCCTTCAGCGAAGCAGGGCTCGCCCGCGAAGAAGGTGCTTCGCGATTTCTTCGTAGGACCAGTCGCCGTCGGCGTCCACCACGTCCGCGCTCAGCTGCTTCGCCAGCGCCTCACGAATGTCACTGGGGTGTCCATTGAAGTGGTGGTCCGCCTGCACGTCATCCACCGCGTCGAAGCGGTCAGCCGCCACGACGATTCTCGCCTTCAGGGAATCCGAGTAGGTCGAGTAGTCGTTGTAGTAGGTCCACGCCACCTGCTGCACGGTGATGGGGCCCAGCGACACCAGTTCACCGTGGAAGAGCAGGTTCTTCGCGGAGAGCGCGCCGCCCGTGAAGAGCAGCGCGTAGTCGAAGCCCTCGTGGATGATGCTGCCCTCCACCTCCAGGTCACCCGCGACGAGCAGCCGGGACTGGTCCTCCAGGACCAGGTTCCCCTTCACCACGACGCGTGACGCTTCCAGGACGCGGTCATCCCCCTCGGAGAGCTTCAAGTCTCCGGACACCACCTCCGTGGCGCCGGAGTTCGTCAGCTTCGCCTTGAGCGCGGCCCGCCGCGCCGCCGTGCCGCAGGGCGTGTGGAGCGAGCCTTTCTTGAGCAAGTCATCGAGCAGGGACATGGCCGCGCATCAAGGCACGGTGAACCTGGACTCTCAATGCTCCAGACGTAGGCTGCGGCCCATGCACGAGCAGGCGCTGCAATCGCGTTACCGGGAGCTACTGGAGAGCGTGGAGGCCTGGGCGAAGGGATTTGGAGGAAGGCTCGTCCTGGGCCCTCCCGTACCGGACGAAGACATCGACCTGGTGCCGGAGCTGCTCGGCATCCCGTCGTCCAACGGAAGGCCCGTGCTGCCCGCGGGGCTCCGCGAATTCTGGCGGCGCTGCGCCTTCGCGCGCGTCGAGTTCCGCGACTGGGATGATGGCGGCGCCTGGACGCCCCTGCCCGCCAACTTCCGGGTGTACTCACCGGACGAGGTGCTGGAAGAAACGCGCTGGGTCCGCATTCCCACGGACGTGACGCTGGGCAATCGCCCCCTGTCCACCACGCACCTCTACGCCCTCGCGACGTGTGACGTGCTGCCCCGGGACGCTCAGTGGTGTGTCGCGGCGAGCGGAGGTGCGTTGACGGCCCCCGTCATCGTCCTCAACCACATGGGAGACCTGACGTGGGCCCAGCTCCAGGACTCGGGGCAGTTCGTCTGGGCCGAACAGCAGACGGCGCACGGCGCCACCTTCACGACGTTCCTGGATTGGCTCGAGCACTACGTCCGGCACACGTGCCAGCTCGCCCCCGAGTCGCTCTACCCGGACGGCGTCACAGCCCGCCCCGAGTAGGGACACCGTGGGAGGAAGGCGGAGGCCCAGGTGTGGCCTCCGCCCTCCCAGGACTCACTTCAGCGCGGGGGATACGACCTTCAGCTGCGGCGCCACCAACTTCTGGTCGCCCACGACGATGAAGGTCATCGCCTCACGCGTCAGCATCTTCGCGGCCAGCTGCTGCACCTGCTCCGGCGTGACGGCCATCACCGACTGCACGTAGTTCTGCAGATACGAATCAGGCAGGCCGTGCAGGTCCACGAAGCGGAGCTGGTAGATGATGCCGCTGCGCGACGAGTTCTGGAGCAGGAAGGAGCCCGCCAGATAGCTCTGGACAGCGCTCAGCTCGTCCGCGGGCGGCGGCGTCTTGCGCAGGGTGGCCACCTCCTTGAGGATCTCCTTCAGCGACTCGCCCGTGACGGCCGTCGTCACGTCCGCGTTCTGCACCCAGTAGGCGTCCTCCAGGTGCGTGGACACATCGCTGTAGGGCGAATACGTGTAGCCCTTCGCCTCGCGGATGTTCGCGGTGATGCGCGAGCTGAAGTAGCCACCGAGCAGCGTGTTCATCACCGTCTGCTTGACGTAGTCCGGGCTGGAGGGCGGCAGGCCCTTCACCGCCACGCGCACCGTGGACTGCACCGAGCCGGGGCGGTCGATGAACTGGACCGCCTTCGCCACCTTCTGCTTGGGCACGTTCCGGAGGCGCGCCGCGCCGGCCTTCCAGCCGGTGAACGCGTCCCGGATGGCCTTTTCCACCGGCGCCGGCTCGAACCGGCCGACGACGTACAGCCGCGCCCGGGCCGCGCCGATGTTGGCGTCGTAGTGCGCGCGGACGGCCTCCGGCGTGTAGCCCTTGAGCTGGGCCTCCGGCGGGAAGTAGCGGCCATACGGGTGGTCACCGTAGAGCGACTGGAGCAGCCGCTCGTCGGCGAGCGTACCCGGCCGGCTCTTGTAGATGGCCATCTCCCGCACGAGGTCGCCCTTGACGCGCTCGACCTCCGCCGGCGGGAAGGCCGGGTTCTGGATGACGTCCGCGATGAGGGCCACGGCGTCCGGCGCCGACTCGGAGAGGACCTCCAGACCGACATAGGTCTGGTCCATCGTCGTGCCGATGTTGAGCGAACCACCCAGCTGCGCGGCCGCCTGGGCAAGCTGCTCCGCGGAACGGGTGGTGGTGCCCTCCGACAGCAGCTTTCCCGTCAGGTCCGCCAGCCACGTCTCCGTGGCCTTCTCGTGGATGTTGCCGGTGTCGATGGCCAGTTGGATGGCGACCTTCGGCATGTCGCCGTAGGGCAGCAGCGAGACTTCCAGCCCGTTGTCGAGCGTGAACTCCGTGCGGACGGGGACTTTGAAGGGCTTGGGCGCGGCGGCGGCCGGAGGCGCTTCCTTGGTGGGCGCCGAGGCGGGAGCGGCCGCGAAGGCAGGCGTGGACAGCATCCCGAGCACCATCAGCGCGGGCGCGACAAGGCGGGTGCGAATTGAGTGCGTGGTCATGGGTGCGTGTCCTCAGGGGGCCTGCGTCTTGGTGGCGGGCGCCGTGGCGGGCGTCACCGTCAACACGGTGCGGTTCTCACGGCGCAGATACTCCTTCGCCGTCTTCTGGATGAGCTCCGGCGTCACCTTCATCAGCTCCGTCTCCAGCCGGTTGATGCGCGCCGGGTCGTCGAAGAAGAGCGCGAAGGACGCCAGCAGGTCCGCGCGGCCGAAGCCGAGGAAGCCCTCCAACTGCCCGTACAGCCCCGAGCGCGCCTTCACCCGCGCCCGCTCCAGCGTCGCCGCGTCGATGGGCTGATTCTGCAGCTGCGCCACCACGCCGTCGATCTCCGCGAGGAGGGTCTCCGTCGTCGTGTCCGCGTCATGGAACAGGTACGCGGTCCACTGCATGGGGCCGTTGTAGTTCCAGTGGTTGCCCAGCTGGTTCACCCCGCCGGAGACCTCGCCCGTCAGGCCCTTCTTCTGCACGAGCTGCTGGTAGAGCGCGCTATCGTTGCCTTGCAGGAGGACCTCGTCGACCAGCGCCATGGCGAAGTACTCGGGCGTGCCCACGTCGGGCATGTGGTAGCCCACCGCGAGCGCCGGACGCTGCGCCAGCTTGTCCTGCTTGTCGTGGCGCTTCTCCTTCGTCTGGCGGGGCTCGGAGATGTCCGGCTTCGACGGCTGCGCCACGGTGGGCAGCGGCCCGAAGTACTTCTGAATCCAGCCCTTCACCTGCTCCGGCTCGAAGTCACCGACGATGACCAGCGCGGCGTTGCTGGGCGCGTAGTACGTCTTGAAGAAGGCGCGCACGTCCTCCAGCGAGGCGGCCTCCAGGTCCTTCAAGTCGCCGTAGAAGTTGTGGGCGTTGTACCAGTTGGTGTTCGCCACCTGCGGCATGTCCAGCCACGGGAAGCCGCCATAAGGCTGGTTGAGGACGTTGACCTTCACCTCGTTCGTCACCACGCCCTGCTGGTTCTTCAGGTTCTCCTCCGTCACGTCGAGCCCGCGCATGCGGTCGGCCTCAGCCCAGAGGATGGGCTCCAGCGCGTTGGAGGGGATGACTTCAAAGTAGTTGGTGAAGTCGAAGCGGGTGGAGCCGTTGAGCACGCCGCCGTTCTTCTGGATGAGGCGGATGAACTCCATCTTCCCGAGGTTCGTCGAGCCCTGGAACATCATGTGCTCGAACAGGTGCGCGAACCCGGTGCGGTCCTTCGGCTCGATGCGGAAGCCGATGTTGTAATAGACGGCGACGACGGCCTTGGGCGCCGAGCTGTCGCGCGAGAGGACCACCTTCAAGCCGTTGTCGAGCTTGTAGTAATCCACGGGGACCTGAAGCTTCGGCTGTTCGGCGGGAGCTTCCACCTTCGCCGCTTCGACGGCGGGCGGTGTCTCCGGCTTCTGGGCTTCCTGCGTGGTCGCGCAGCCGGTGAACGCGGCCAGTGCTACCGCTCCGAATACTTTCCTCATCGGACCTCCCCTGGATGACCTGGCATCTCGTCGAATGACGGAGCCACTACGGCGCTGTGCGCCTTCCGATTGCCAAAGATTCAGGGTCCCGGCAACCCGAACGCACCGAAAGGGAAGGTCTGTTGTCCTACGTCACGAGGAATGGCGCGGCGCAGTAGGAGCAATCCACCTTGTCCCCCGGCTGGACGGCCTCCGCACTCACGGGGGCATCACACGAAGGACAACGCAAGGCCACGTTCTTCCCCCGCTCCAAAGCTTCGCGGTGAAGGTAAACACGCGAGTCGGCGAGGTAGACGAGGTCCACCTCGTGACGGGCGATGAGCGTGGTGAGCATCGCCGCGACCTCCTCCTCCGGGAGCCGGAACTGCGAGGCCACGTCACTGACGCGGATGCGCGTCTGCGCGCGGATGAAGCCCAGCAACTGCTCGTGGCGGCGCGCGGTCCGGAAGGGAGACAGCCCCTTCTTCCACGCGAAGCGGCCCACGGCGACGAACACCGCCGCTACCAGCAGGATGCCCACGCCATCCGAGGTCGTCTTCCCCTCGTCCGGAGAGACGCTTTGCACGGCGCCCACCATCACGCCCAGCGCGCCGACGAAGACGAGGTTCGCCCCCCACAGGGCCAGCAGGGCCCCCAGCCCCATCTTGAGCCAGTCCCAGTATCTCCGCGGCGCGGGCGCTCGAACGGCATGCGGACGGGGGACGGCTGTCACGGAGGGCGACGGGGCATCACGAAGATGTGGGGCGTTCATGGGGTCTCGCGGAACGAGCCGGCGCATTCTAGGGGGCGACGCCGGCGCGTCACCTCCGGGAAAAACAGTCAGCACGGCAGCTCCCGCCCGCCGGGCCCGGCTCAACTCCATGTTCTCAAAGAAAAACCTGCATAACGAGAGGGATTCCGCATGGCCAGACAGGGTGTGCCCCTCGTGTGCGGGCTGGAATCTGCCTACGCTCCAGGTTTCCACCAGGAGGTGGCGCGATTCTCCCTTCGACCTCCCAGACCTCCCCCGCCGGCTGGCACGACACGCTCGTGCGACACCTGGAACCGCTCCTTGGCGGGTTCACCGCGAAGATGGCCATCCAGACCGCCGCCCTGCGGACCCTCAAGCGGCCCCCCGAGCAGCTCAAGCGAGAAGACCTCCCGCAGTTGCTCGAAGGCCTCAAGCCCATGCTGAACACCTTCATCGGCGCCCTGCACGCGAAGGTCATCCTGGCGGAGATTTCCGCCTCCTTGGAGAAGCTGCGATGAGTACTCAGTCGACGGGCCGTGCGGCCGGAAGCATCGTGCCCTGGTTCGGCGCGGTGCTCGTGCTCCAGTTGGCGCACGCCTTCGCGGCGGCCTCCGCGCTGGACGCGCCGCGTTCGCTCTCGCTCGTGCATGACGTCGCCGGTTGGGGCAGCGGCGTGCTGGCCGTGCTCGGGACGCTGGCGGCGGCCCGTTCGTTCGCCCAGGGCGACTACCTGCGCAAGGTGTGGGGCGGCCTGGCCGCGGGCGCGCTCCTGTCGCTGGTCAGCACCGCGCTGCGCAGCTACTGGCTCCACGCGGTGCCGGACGTGCCCTTCACCCAGTCACCGCTGCTGCCCGTCCGCATGCTCGTCGTCGTGCTGGCGAACGTCAGCACGACGTACGCGCTCATCCTGCTGGCGATGACGTACCGGCAGTCCGGACTCCAGCCGCCGTCCAGCGTCCGCTCCAACGCGCTGTGGGTGGGAACGGCCGTGGCCGCGCTGGCCGTGGGCGTGCCCGTGCTGGCCACCGAGGTCCGCCACCTGGGCACGGACGCCATCAGCACCATGTCCGCCGTCATCAGCCTGGCGTCGACGCTGGCCGACATGACGACCATCCTGCTGGTGGCCCCCATCCTGGGCGTCGCGTACATGCTGCGCGGCGGACGGCTGGCCTGGGTGTGGTGGGCCATGGGCGTCTCTGGCGCCATGTGGCTCTTCTACGACGCCCGCGTGTGGCTGGGGCCCCTGCTGCCCGGAGACGCGGCGCAGAACGCGGAGTTGCTCCGTACGCTGCGCACGTCGGGCCTGGTGCTCCTGGGACTCGCGGGCTGGCTGCAGCGCACCGCCCTGGCGCCGCAGCAGTCCCCCGTCGCTGCCCAAACGCACGCCGGGGTGTCCTGAGCCGTCGCGCGCGCGGCTACGCCCCTTCCAGGGCGGCCGCCGGCTCCGTCAGCACCGTGAGAATGGGCTTCGCGTCCTCGAGCGAGGGCGCGAAGAGGGAGGGCTGGCCAGGGTCGTCGAACACGGTCCGGAAGTCCTCTGGCGTCAGCGCGCGCACCAGTCGCGCGGCGAACGTCTCACGCAGGAGCCGCACGTAGTACTCCACGTCGTAGTCGCGCGGGTCCTCCTCGCGTGACAGGGGCCGCGCCGTGCCCGGGTCATCCGCCTCCGGAATGGGGAGCAGGCCCGCCCGGCCTCCCACGGCGCGGTAGACGCGGACCTGCTCACCCAAAGGCCATTCCTTCCGGCCGCTGGCCAGCATGGCCTCGTAGGGGAGCTCGCGCCGGCGGGGCCGGAGGGCGAGGTACTGGGCGCCCGTCTTCGTCAGGCGGACGTGCGCGCAGACCTCCGGCGTGGGCAGCTCCCGGCGGCGCAGGGCCATCACCGTCGCGACGTACACCTCACGAACGCCCGGGATGTCTTCCGCCAGGAGACAGCGCAACGCGCGGCGCAGGAAGGCCTCTCCGAAGGGCTCCGCGCGGCTGGAGCGGAAGGCCACGCCCCGGAGCACCAGCGGTCCGTCATACGGCTGGAGCGCGTAGTTCTTCGGTTCGTGCGACAGCATGGCGGCGTAGCGCCCGTCGAACTCCAGTTGCACGCGGGGCGGCAGCAGCGCGGCGACCTCCGAGACGACCCGGCGCTCGTCGGCCTCCCGCCAGTCCTCCGGGACGGCGAAGTACACGCCGTCGGTGTCCGCCTCCAGCAGCGTGACGCCCCGGCGAGCCAGCTCCCGGCAGAGGAGGCCCAGCACCTCGCGGCCCTGGCGCGTCACCTCGTTGGCCGCGTGCACGTCCGAGAAGCGCGTGAGCCCCACCGCGCCCAGATAGCCGTAGGCGGAGTTGACGACGATTTTCATCGCCGCCGACAGCGCCTCGTTCGTGAAGCGCTCCTGCGAGCCAGGCGCCGCGGCACGCGCCCTGCCCTTCGCCGCCAGCCGCTGGTCCACCAGGCGGTCCACCAACGCCAGCAGCACGCCCAGCCTGTCCCGCTTGGGGCCAATCCGGTACTGGCGCATCAGGGAGGGATAGAGGCTGGCGACGTCCGCCTTCACGATGCGCCGGGCCACGCCCGTGGCGAACAGGTGGAGCGCCGCGCCGCTGTGCGGCGTGCCATCCCCCTCCTGGTGCGCGGGCAGCGCCGCGCCCTCCCGGAGATAGGCCCGGACGAGCAGCGGGTCCAACACGCCGGTGGCCGGCCCCGCGTCCGCCAGCCGCTCGTAGCGGCGGGGCGCCATGCGTGCGAGCGCAAAGGCCGCGCCCCCGAGCAGCCTCGCGAGGCCGCCCGCCTCCGTCACGTCATCACGCGCATAGCGCCGCACGCGCGCCGGGTCCGTGCGGAAGACGTCATATACGCGGGCACCGGGGATGTGCTCGCGCTCGGGCCCCGCCAGGCCCAGGTGCTTCGCGACGGCCTTGAGGCCATGGCCCGGCAAATCCCTCGTGGAGAAGTCATGCCGCAGCACCGCGTCCAGCGTGTCGATGAACTCACGGCCGGGCACGGTGTAGCGCGCACGGCGCATCGCATCCGGAGGCGCGCCGGGCACGGGCCGTCCCAGCGCGGCCCCCCTGGCGGACGGGCGGTGCCGCAAGCCCGGTGCCCCCGCGCGGCCCAGCGCCAATGACACCCCCAGGTGCCTGGCTCGCCGCGCGAGGAACGGCAGGTCGAAGCCGTGCAGGTTGTGGTTCTCGATGACGTCGGGGTCCCAGGCGCGCACGCGCTCCGCCAGGTGGTAGAGCAGGTCCGCCTCCGCCGAGTCGTCATCCCCCTGGGCTTCGAGTGTCTCCGTCGCGCCGTCCGGGCCTCGCAGCGCCACCAGGAAGACGCGGTGATGCGCCGGGTCCAACCCGGTGGTCTCCAGGTCGAACTGCATGCGGCGCAGCGCATCGAAGGCGAGGTCGCGGAAATACGTGCGGCCCGACATCGTGAGGTACTGCTCCTCCGGAGGCAGCGCGAGCACCGTGTTCGCGCCCAGCTCCTTCAGGTGACTCACCGGCTGGCCCAGGCGGCGTGACGCGCCTTCCAGCACCGCGCTGGTGAGCGCGCGGCCGTCATCTCCGCGGACCAGGTAGCGCAACGCACCGGGCCCTTCGAGTTCCTGCCACGTCACCCGGTAGCGCGCGGGGCCATCCGACTCCGGACGCAGCCGAGGCCCCAGGTGCGCCAGGTCCTCCAGGGACGCGAGCAGCAACCACGGGCGGAAGCGCACGTCCTCGCGAAGCAGCTCCCCCGTCTTGGGGACGCGGCGCCAGACGAAGGCGCGGCCGTCGGGCTCCGCCCACACGGAGACGATGCCCGGCGTGGGGTCCCAGCCCCAGAGCCACTCGTCCTCCATGGAGTCCCTCCGGGCGGAAGTGCCGCGAACGCGCGCGATGCAAGCCGCTCGCGGCGTGGGATGCAAGGCACGTTGCTCCAGGGACATCACGTCATCTTGAGGGAGGAGAGTGACAGTGGTATGTCAGGTTTCCTCTCCATGCAGCGCACCGAGCGTCTCTTCGCCCTCGCCGAATACCTCCGGGGCCGCCGTACCGGTGTCACGGCGGAAGTGCTCGCCGAGCGGTTCGGCGTCACGGTGCGGACCATCTACCGGGACCTGGATTCCCTGCGTGCCTCGTCGATGCCGGTGTCCGCCGAGCGCGGCCGTGGCGGTGGCTACGCGTTGGATCGCAGCTACAGCCTGCCGCCGGTGAACTTCACCGCGCGCGAGGCAGCGCTCGTCGTCGCGCTGGGGCGCTTCGCCATCGACATGCGGCTGATGCCCTTCGCGGGCACGCTGGAGTCGGCGCTGGACAAGGTGCGCGCGGCGCTCTCCACCTCCGCCCAGCGCGAGCTGCTCACCCGGCTGAGGGAGTTGGCGTTCATCGGCGTGCCGTCACTGCCGAGCAAGAAGCCCGTCCGGGAAGCATTGGAGCGGGCGTGGTTCGAGCAGCAGCCGTTGCGCATCACCTACGTCGACAGCAACTTCCTGGAGACGGTCCGCGACGTGCGGGTGATGTCCGTCATCATGAACCGGCACGAGACACGCGTCGACGGGGAGGACCTCACCACCGGGGAGCGCCGCCACTTCCGCCTGGACCACATCACCCGCGCCGAGGTGCTGCGCGCCGCCGGACCGTGAAGGCGGCCCAGGAGCGCTGGCTGCGTTGACGTGAGGGGAAGTGGCTACTGCGTCCTCCCGGGGGCGGGGGCGCCGTCCCGGAAGGTTGCCCTGGGCACCACTGACTGCGTGGCAAGCCCAGGCGGCACGATACTGGGCTCAAATCTCCAGCGGCGGCTGGGGACCGGGGATGATGTCCGCGATATCGGGGTCGACCTCACCCGGCTGACGCGGCCCGCGCTCGGACTTGACCTTCTTGCGCTCCTCGCGCTTCGCGTTCTTCTCCTGCTGGTGCTGCTTGCGCGCCTGCTCTTTCTGGCGCTTCGTGGATCTGCCTTGCATTGAGCCTCCCTCGCTGAAAACAAAAGCCCGGCCTCGCAGTGAGGAGACCGGGCTGATGGTGCTGAGCCTGAGCTCTCAGCCGACGACGCGGACGTTCTCGGCCTGGAGGCCCTTGGGGCCCTTCCGGGTCTCGAACTCCACCTTCTGGCCTTCGGCCAGGGTACGGAAGCCATCCGTCTGGATGGCGGTGTGGTGGCAGAACACGTCGGCCCCACCGTCGTCCTGGGCGATAAAGCCAAAGCCCTTCGCGTCGTTGAACCATTTCACGGTGCCAGTTGCCATGTTTCTTCTTCTTTCTGCGTGCGGCGCGAGACCGCAGCCCGTCCCATAGAGCGAGACAGGCAGCCTCTAGCCTGTCGAGGGGCCAATGTCGAATGTGGAAGGCCCCGAATCTCCACCGGCTGTTCGCCGCGTGAAGGAAACGTGGCGTAGAACCGAAGAATTCCAGCCCCTTGACTCGTGGCACCACGCCCCGAAAATCGTCTGACGCCCCTTCACCGTCGGACGTTCCTTCAATGTGGGGGCGCCCGCGGCCCCTGGGGAGCGCCCTGGAGGGCACATTCCTGGACACCACTGGGCCCCCCGCCCTCCCGGAACAAGGAGCAGCCAGGGGCTGGCTTCCTGGCCTGCCCGCTAGGCGCCGGGGGGCGTCCGCGGAAGTTCCGTGCCAAACACCACCTGGAGCAGGTCCATGAGCCCGGGCCAGGCCTCGGCGGCCAGCCACAGGCCCTCGGACTGATGCTCGGCGGTCATGGCCAGGGAGGCCGAATCGAACAGCCGGGCAGGCAGCACGCCCTCTTCGGGCAACGGCCCTTCCACTTGTAACACCTGACCGTCCCAACGAATGCCGGGAGGCAGCAGCCGCTCCGCCAACACCCGCATCGCGGCCCGGCCCGCCCCGGCGCGAAGCACGCCCATCATCAGCGACGAAGCCGTGCGGGACTCCTCCAGCGCCACCACGCCCGGCGTCTTCAACCACAGCCGGTAGCGCCCGGAGGCCAGCTCCACGCGCTCCAGCGCCGTCTCCACGCGCAGCTTCCAGCCGTGCACGGAGAAGCGGATGTCATAGACGTTCTCCCGCGAGGACCACTCGCGCAGCTCGAAGTTCTTCAGCCGGGCCAGAAGCTGGCTCACCACGGTCTCCACGCGTGCATGCGACAGGCGCACCCGCCTGCGGCTCACGTCCACCGCCATGTCGTTGGAGAGCGCATTCGGCAATCGCTTCGCCCACTCCCGCGCCCCTTCCAGCATCTTCGCCGCCAGCGACTGACCCGACATCCGTGTCCTCCCGTGACGCCGCCTCCCTGGGCCCGGGGGCCTCGTACCGGCGGCCCAGCGTCGTGCGCGCAGCATGCACCGGATTCGAAGACAGCGCGCGTCCTGCTCGCAGGGCAGGCGGGCCCGCGTCGCCTGGCTGGCCCCGCGCCGCCCCAAGGGACGTGGACTTCACCTGGCCGCCTGCCCTCCCTGGGCACCCGACAGCAGGGGCGGGAAGACGAGCGTCGGCGTGCCACAGCCCTCGGCGGTGGGGAAAAAGGTCAGGTCCGTCCCCACGCCGCGCAGCGCGCGGAAGGTCTCCAGCACGGGGAGCTCCAGTTCCACCGGAGCGATGCGGCGCACACGACGGCCGTCGCGTACCTCCCAGCCGCCCGCCACCAACGTGACGGTGCCGGGACGCGGCATGGTGGTGAAGGTCTCCACGCGCGCGACGAGTTCCGTGTAGTGCGCGGGGAGCACGGCGGTCTCACCGGGCACGAGGAAGGGATTCACGGCTTCGGGCGTGGGTGGTGACATGCTGGTGCGGAAGCCACGCCCGTTGAGCGGCGCGCCGAGCCGCGATGCGGTGTCGGAGGCGTGAAGGAAGCCTCGCAGCACGCCCGCGTCGACCAGCGACAGCGTGTCTGTGGAGAGTCCTTCATCATCCATGGATACGCGCCGCGTGCCCGTGGGGTGGTTCGGGTCGTCCACCACGCTCAGGACCGAGGGGAACAACTTGCGCCCCACGGCCCGGGCCAGGGCGGGTGTGGCCGCGGCCACGTCGCCCCGTAGCAACCAGATGAGCCCCGCCGCGAGAGGCGCGGCCACCGCCGGCCGCAGCACCAGGGGGAGGTCGCGGTCCAGCGACTCCGCGGGGCCCGTGAGGGCAGCTACAGCCTCCGCGAGTCGATGGCGCAGCGGAATGATGACCGTGTCGTCCGCCGCTGTTTCGGGAAACGCCACCGCATCCACCACGGCGCCTCGCGGCGTCTCACAGCGCACGAACAGTTCCTCGCGCCATTCCGTGCGAGCACGGCGCGCGCCACTTGCGCGCACCAGGGCGCGCCACGTGGACACCTGGGTGAGCAGCGCGGCCTGCACGACGCTGCCAGGGGGCACGGCGGTCTCGATGAAGTGTTTCATCCGGCGCGCCGCGCGCTCCGGCTGGAGCGGAGGAGGACTCGAGACACTCGGGGAATCGCTCTGAGCTGGAAGCTCTGGCAGCGGACTCGCACGTCCTGAAGTGGCCTGTCGCGCGGTGCGCTCCAGGAGCAGCGGCAGCGCGCCTGTCTCACCCACCGGCGCGGTCAACATGCCCTGCCGCGCGTCCCAGCTCACGCGCGCCATGGCATCCATGGTCTCCCCCTGGTTGACGATGGAGCGCCCCGTCCCGGCGTCGTATTCGAACGACAGCCTGCGCTCCGCGGCGAGGAACAGCTCGGCCTGCGAGGGTGCGTGGTGCCGCGTGAAGCCCTCCAGCGCTTCGCCAGCGGACGTCAGCCATTCGCGAGGCTGAAGGCCCGCGTATGCCGCCACCCCGCTGTCCTCCTCGGAACCGGAACCGCCCCGCATCCACTGCCTCCGCCGACACACGCTGGGACTGCTCGTGAGGATACCGGTCTCCGTCCTCGCGTGGGGACGCTCCGCGTTGTCGCGCGGATTCCGTATCGGTGGTTCAACCGTCCGTCCGTGCGTGCACGCAATCCAGGCGCGTGCATGGGTCCGCCTCGCCGTCTGGCGTATGCTCCTGAACCTGTGCCCGCCGTTTCACGGTGGGCGTCACCGACGCCACGGCCAGCCCGCGTGGTGCCCGGCCGGAGGACACTCGCTTGGATTGGTTCGTGGAGCGGCGCGAAGTCACCGAGGTCCTCCACCAGCGTTCCGGGCTCCGCGTCATCCCCCCCGTGCTCGACCAGGGCTGGTCCATGGGGCAGACCACCCCGGACAGTATGGCCTGGCAATGGGCCCAGGTGGCTGGCGCCCGATGGAAGCACGGCCTCATGCCGGAGGCGCTGGCATACCAGGCCCGTCCCCTGCTCGACGCCGAGCCCCGGCTCGCGAGCGACACGGAGGCCATGGTGTCGCTCGTCCGCCAACTGGAGGCGACAGCGCGGGCCGCGGGCGCCCAGCACCTGGACGTGCTGCTGCGCGAAGTGGAGCGGCGCACGCTGTCCGCCAGCGACGCGCACCAGAGAGAAGACCACCAGCGCCATGCCCTGCTCGAAGTGAAGGCCTTCCACGACACCGGCGCGGGCATGGCAGAACTGTGGCGCTGCGCCGCCTGGCCGGACGTCACCGGGGCACGCACCGCGCTGCCCTCGTTGGAAGCGCTCGTGGAGAGCATGGCGCGGGAGCTGCGGGACACAACACCCATGGTGCCCTGCCCCCGCGACGTGCTGCCCATCGTCTTTCCACCAGGCGCCGCCTCCGGCTGCTTCTTCCACGAGGTGTGCGGACATCCCCTGGAGGGAGACGTCGTCGCGCGCGGCGGCTCATACCTGGCGCGGCGGCTGGGGCAGCAGGTGGCTGGTGCGCACCTCAGCGTCTCGGACGACCCGACGGACGGCCACGGCGCGCTCGGCTTCGCCTGGGACGATGAAGGCCACGCCGCGCTCCCGGTGACACTCATCCGCGAGGGCCGGGTGGACGCGCCCCTGCTGGATGCTCGCAGCGCCGCCGCGCTGGGCCGCGCGCCCAACGGACACGGGCGGCGCGTCAGCTACCGGCACCCGCCCCTGCCTCGCATGGCCCACACGCGCGTGGACGCGCACCAGGGACACCTGGAGGCGCTGATGGCGGACATTCCGCACGGGCTGCTGGTGCAGCACCTCACGCCCCGGCAGATGGACCTGCTGTCAGGCGACTTCAGCTTCTACATCGTGGAGGCGCGGGAAATTCGAAACGGCCGGCCTGGGCGCCGCGTGGGCCCCGGCATCCTCCGGGGCAACGGGCTGGAGGCGCTGGCCGCCATCGACGCGGTGGGCGCGGACACGAAGAACCTCTTCGCCACGCGCGGCTGCCGGAAGCTGGACCATGGCCCGCTTCCGGTGTCCTTCGGGCAGCCCACGGTGCGCTTCCGCGGGCTCACGGTGGAGCCCTCGCGGTGAGCGCCGTGGGCGCCTGGGTGCGTCACCCCTCCGGGTAGCAGAGAAAGCCGAAGTCCGGCGGCGGCGCGGGCTCCTCGTAGGGGTTCTCCTCCACGGGCGGCGAGGCCTCCATGGCGAACAGGCGCGTGAAGGACACTCCCGGCGGCAGGCCCTCGACGAAGAAGGGAGGCACCTCCCAGGGCCGGCCCTCCTCCTCGTCCTCCAGGGTGTCCACGAAGCTCACCGTCAGCGCGCTCGGGGCGCCCGGCTGCACCACCAGGGCGTAGTAGCCCAGGCTGCTCATGCCGCCGGGGATGGCGAAGTAGCCCATCTCCGTCTGGCCCGGGAACGAGCCCGGCGGCGCCCAGTCGATGGCGTACAGCGTGCCCGCCGTCGTCTCCGCCGCGATGTCACCGCTGGGGAACAGGAACGCGTCCAGCACCGGGCTGGGCGAGTAGACCCACAGCAGCGCCACCGAGCGGCCCGACGAGGCATCCGCCAGGCTGGCCGGGGAGACGGACGTCCCCGTCTCCTCGGAAATCACCTGCGCCAGCGCGCCGAGCGCGCCCGCCTCGCCCACGATGGCCGGCGACTGGATGAGGCACTGCGTCCCGGTGGCCGCGATGGGCCGCAGGCTGGTGGTGGCGTAGTACGGCACCGCGGGGATGGGCGCGTGGCCCTCCTCCTCCGGGAACATGTCGGCGGCCCCCACGGAGAGCCCGGGCGCGGGCTCGGCGCGCATGAGGTACGGCACCGTCGGGTCGGAGGGAATGCCTTCCGTCTGGAAGTTGCCCCAGGGCGGCATCGCGGGGCCGCTGGTGTCGACCACCTCGCCGGTGGGCCCCACCATGCTGACCTGCGCGCCCCACACGGACGCGCGCATCACCGTGGGCATGCCATACAGCAGCGCCGGCAGCGGCGGCCCGGCCTCCGGGTCCTCCGGGTCGGGCGGCCACATGACGAAGGTATAGAACATCGCCTCCGGATCGAAGATGACGCCGGAGACGGGCACCCGCCGGTCGGGCAGGTCGGTGTAGGGCGCCTCGGCGTCCAGCTTGGGTGGAGGCGGTGCACTGCTATCAGCGCACGCGCTCAGCACGGCGGCGGACAGGGTCGAGGCAATGAGAGAGCGAACCTTCATGGCGTTCCTCTGAGGGCTCAGCGGGGCGGGAGGATGTGCTCGGCCGGCGGCGTGGTGACGTGGCACGATTCGGCGCAGTTGCCGTAGCCGTTGGGCGTGTTCTGCATGGGCTCGAAGCGAAGGTCGAAGTACTCCGTGCCGTGCGATGCCACGTGGCAGCCATTGCAGCTCATCAGGCTGGGCCACAGCGTGCTCTCCCGCGTCAGGTGACACATGGTGCAGTCACCCTTGTTCTGGTTGTACTTGCGCGAGCTGTTGTGGATGCGGTGGATGATGTCCGGCAGGTAGCCGTAGCCCTCCTCGATGTGGCACGTCTTGCACGCCTCCACGTGGTCCACGGACATGCCGTGGTGCACGTTGGAGAGCGAGTTCACCCCGTTGTGGCACACCTGGCAGTTGCCCACGCGGCCCGGGTAGGTGGTGGGCTGGGCCTGGCCCACCTGGAAGAAGAAGGGGTCCAGCCGGTTGAGGCGCTCGCCCATGAAGGTGCGGTGCCCCTTGAGGATGATGGCGTAGGTGCCCGCCTTCGCGTTCGGCGGCAGCGTCACCGAGTAGTGCGTGGGCGGCTGGGCATCACCGCCGCCCGCGAGCTGGTTGGAGCCGGGCGGCAGGTAGAAGTGCGGCTCGCTGAACAGCGGGAAGGAGAAGTACGGCAGCGTGTAGGAACCGCGCGACACCTGCAGGTCCTGCAGCGGGCCCACCACCTTGAAGCCGGACTCCGAGGAGCTGGCCTCGCGGTAGGTCAGCAGCATCTCCTCGTTGAAGTACGCGAGGCCGTTGGAGGACTCGCCCATGTACTCGTTGTAGCTGGGCATCCGGTTGCGCGGATGCAGGCCGTTGCCGTCCCCGTCGCGCAGCGACACCATGAAGTCCACCGAGTCACCGGGCATGAAGTAGCTGCCGTTGGTCGGGCGGTTGACGCGCACCGCCTGCGTCAGGCCGAAGCCACAAGGCACCTGTTCATCGGTGGCCAGCCCGCTTTCATCCAGCCGGTAGCAGGTGGCCGGGCGCTCCGCCTCGGGCGCGAAGACGATGGGGAAGAGGAAGGGCTTGAGGGGCAGCTGGCTCCAAGTGACGCGGATGAGTCCCTCGCCGGAGAGCTGCGGCATGGTCAGCGTCTTGAACGGGTTGGTGGCGCCGGAGAAGGACGCCTTCACCATCGTCTTGTAGGTGGGCTCGGTGCCGTCCGGCAGCAGGCTCACCTCCGGGTCTCCCGGGAAGCGAGGCCGCGCCAGGTCCGCCACCAGCCAGCTGGCGCGCGTGCGGCCCGTGGTGGCGCCCTCACCCATGAAGTCACGGCGGCTGTAGGTGATGGAGGTGCGCACGGCGCCGTCCGCGTCGAGCACCTCGATGAGGAAGGTGTCGTCCAGCGAGCGCATCCACGCGGCGTTCTCGTAGTACGTCTCGCGCTGAAAGGTGGAGTCGAAGTCGTTCGTCCACTCGTCCCGGCCCACCGTCACGCCCGACCAGTCCAGGTCCTTGAAGCGCGACTCCTTGCGCATCCAGAAGGACGGGGCGTGCTGGTTCTTGAAGTCGGTGTGGACGTCGGAGACGGCGTCCACCGCGGTGAACTCGCGGATGAAGTAGCTGACGCCCGGCGTCACCTCGAACCGCGCCGAGGGCGGCACCTGCTGGCCCATCCTGTTCATGGCCTCGCAGGTGGCCGGATAGTCCGGCAGGTCCAGCGAGCCGGCCGACACCGGCTCACCGGTGGGCAGGATGGCGCAGCCATTGAAGTACAGCAGGGACAGGGAGATGGCGCCGGAGGCCGAGCTCGAATACGGGTCGAACGCCCTCGCGCCGCGGCCACGGGTCCCTTCGGCGTCGCCGATGTTGAAGACGTCGCAGCCGGCGGAGCACACCAGCACGGACAGGAGCAGTCGCTTGAAAAGAGATTTCATGGGGGCACGCGTCACGCGCGCCCCTGGGGGAAGGGCGCGCAACGATGGGCTTTCAGGGGACGCGCTGGGAGTCTACCGGACGCTCCCAGGTGGCGCCAGAATGGGTCATTTGCCAGACGCGGACGGCGCGGCGGGGGCCACGGCGGGCACCGTGCGCAGGTAACGGTAGAGGGCCTTGAGGTCCGCCTCCGCCAGTCCGGCGAAGAAACCCCAGGGCATGGTGAGCTTGTTCACCTGGCCCGCCCGCGCGGGCGCGGGTGCCAGGTCCTTGAAGGCGGTGAAGCGGGCGACGAAGGCTGCTTCGTCCACGGCGCCCAGTCCGTGTGCATGCGGCGTGAGATTGGATACGACTTCCGGGCCGTGCGGCGTGGGCAGCGGACGTCCTCCCACGAAGGGCGTGCCCGCCTCGTCCATGCCCGCGTGACACGCGGCGCACTGCGCCATGGTGGCCAGGTAGCGACCGCGAGAGACGTCATCTGCGGCGGGCTCCGGCACGGCCGTCTTCATGGGCGCGGCCATGTCCTTGTACTGCGCGTACACCTCGTCCGGGATGACCGAGCGGGCCGAAGCGCGCGGGGTGGCCGGGGCCTGACGCAGCCAGGCAATCACGGCATGGGCGTCCGCGTCCGACAGCTCGCGGTAGAGGAGGAACGGCATGAGTGGGAAGAGCGTCTTCCCATCGCGCCCGGTGCCGTCGCGCAGCGCGCGCATCAGCTCCTCATCCGTCCAGCGGCCGATGCCGTGCTCGGGATCGGAGGTGATGTTGGGCGCGCAGACGCGACCGGGCAGCTCCCAGGCCGCGTCATCCCAGCAGGCGCCGGAGAGCGCGGGCCCGGAGGCGGGGCCTCCATACCGAGCCCAGTCGCGCGGCGTGTGGCAGGAGCCACAGGCGAGCACGTTCTCCACGAGGTACCGGCCCCGCTCCAGCTTCGCCGCGTCCGCGGACGCGGTGACGGCCGGGACGGCGGGAGCACGAGGCGACGGCGCGGATGCGGCCGGAGCCTTCGCGGGTGGCGGCGGCGATTCGTTGCGCTGACAGGCGCTCAGCGCCAGCAGCAGGAACAGGAGATGGGAGCGCATGGGGGTGTGGGTCCTCATTCCGGGGCGGGTCCGTCCACGGGCTTGCCCAGCCGCAGGGCGATGACACCCCGGCGGTATTCGATGGGCAGGCGGTCCGCGGGTGTGTGGACCTCGCTGGCGAAGTCCAGGGGCTGGGCCCGGGGACGCACGCCCTCCAGCGTGCGCCGGTCCTGCTCCAGGATGGCCAGCTCACTCTTCACGAACATGTCCGGGAAGTGGTTGCGCAGCCGGGGGTGGTACGAGGCGAAGTAGAAGCACCGCATCTTCTCCTCGGAGAGCGGAGAGGCGATGGCGTAGACGGTGTGGACGTAGAAGAGCGTGGGCTTGAAGGCCAGCTTCGCGGCGAAGGGCAGCGTCACGTCGTAGGTGAGCGTGGTGCGATCCACCCGGGGCGGCATGCCATCCGTCGCCGGAGCCAGCGCTGGATAGACGATGCGCGCGCCGACGCCGGTGGCGCGCCGCTCCACTTCATAGGGAAGCACTTCCGGCTGCTCCGGGTTGCCGAAGGTGCCTTCGTGCACGAAGGACAGGTGCGCCACGTCCAGGACGACCTCAATCATCCGGCCCGCGGCGACGTCCCACTCCAGCACCGGCAGTGGCACGGTGGCCAGGGCGCCGTCCTCCAGCTCCGGCCACTCCGGCAGCGGCGCGGCGGGCTCCGGGGACAGGCAGACCCAGACGAGGCCGTACCGCTCCGTGGCCTGGAAGGCGGAGACGCGTGCCCGGGCGGGAATGGGCGCGGCGGGCTGTGACGGCACCCGCACACAGCGTCCGTCCGAGCCGTAGGTCCAGCCATGGAAGCCGCAGCGCAGCCCTTCCGGGGTGACGACGCCCACGCTGAGGTCGGCGCCCCGGTGTGCACATCGCCGGTGCGTCACGGCCACGCCCGAGCCCGTCCGCCACAGCACCAGCTCCGTCCCCAGCAAATGCACGGGGAGTGGAACGGCCGTCAGCTCGCTGGAGAAGGCGACCGGGTGCCAGTACGGAGAGAAGGCGTCAACGTAGGAACGCACGACCCTCAAGCCAGCGCGAGCGGAGCAATCTTGCTCTCGATCTCCTCGAGCAGGAAGTCGATCTCCTCGATCTCATCCAGCTTCTCGGGCGCGGCGGAGACCTCGCTGTGCGCCGCCTCGGAAGTGGCGGGCTCGGAGTGGGCGGGCGCTGCGGACAGGGTCTCTTCCGGAGCCATGAGGCCTCCTGAGTCGGGGGTGGGGGCGCGATTGTGTCCGGCTGTCTGGGGGGCCTGTCAATCCGGAGTCCCCTTTCTTAAGAATTTTTCGACACATGTATCGCTGATTGAGACTCGTATACGCTCAGGGGGCCCCTGTGATGATGCCCCCCTTGCCCGTTCGAGCCCTGGCCGCGGCCATCCTGCTCTGGAGTCTTACCGTGTCCGCCGAGCCCTGGAACGGCACGGAGCCGGGCACGACGACGCTCCAGCAGGTCCTGCTCTCCTTTGGCCCGCCCACCCGGCAGGTCCACGAGGACGGCGCGGTGGTGCTGACGTACCAGCGCAAGGCCGCGCCGGGAGGCACCCGGAGCACGCGCTTCCACTTCGACGCCCGGCAGGGCGTGCTGCGCCGCGTCGAGGTGGTGCCCACGAAGCCGCCGACGCAGGCGGGGCTCGTCGCGCTGTACGGCCCCGCGTGTGGCGCGGCGAAGGCCTCGGAGGGAGGCCCGGACTGTCACGAGGAGGAAGCCGCGCCCGCGCGCCAGCGCTGGTGGCACTACCGCGCGCGCGGGCTGAGCGTGCTCCTCGACAAGCAGCGGCGCGTGAAGTCGATGCGCTACAGCGAGCCCCTGGCCTCCGCGAGCCCGGCCCCGGCACGAGGATCCATGGCTTCGGCCGGGAGTGAAGGCGCCACCGTGCCGGCCGCGGCGGCGTTCGACGTCCCGAGGGCGACGCCCGCCACGGGGACGCTGCCGCCCGACACGGACTCCGCCTCCGGGCTCGCCACCGCCGCCGTGGACCCGAGCGGGGCCGGTGCGCCCGACGGTTTCGAGGACCTGCTGGACGCTCCCGCTCCCGCTCCCGCGCCTCGGCCGGCCGGTCCATCGGGCGCCATCGTGGAGGGCTGGCAGGGCCCGGAAGGCGAGGCCGCGGACCCCTGGCATGAGACGGCGCAGGAGCGTCAGCAGGACGTGCTCGCGGTGGGCGGCATCTACTTCCAGCGCGCGGAGCTGACGGGGCTGCGCTCCCAGGGGAAGACGTCGTACCAGCCCGTCCTGCCCGCACTCGCGGACATCTACCTGGACGCGACGCCGTCGAAGCACGTGCGCGGCTTCATGATGGGCCGGCTGGCGTATGACCCGCTGTCCACGGAGGCGAACGGACCCGCCGCCGTGCTGGGGCAGATGTGGCTGAAGTTCGACGTCGCCCAACGGCTGTTCGTCACCGCCGGGCGCCAGGAGATTCGCTGGGGCAGCTCGCAAATCTGGAACCCGACCGACTTCCTGCAGGCGCCCAACCCGGATCCGCTCAACATCTTCGACCTGCGCACGGGCGTCGACATGGTCCGCCTCACGGTGCCGTGGGAGGCCATGGCCGCCAACCTGTCGCTCCTGGGTACCGCCAACGTGGAGGACGTCAGCGAGGACCTCCGGCGGGTGCGCTACGGCGGTGGCGTGCGCGCGGAGATGGCGGTGGGCACGGGCGAAATCGCCGCGACGGCGGTGTTCGACCAGTCGCGCCGGCCCCGGTACGGCCTGGACGCGACGATGGCGCTGGGCCTGCTGGACTTCAACGCCGAGGTGGCCTGGGTGGGCGACGGCAACACGCGGCTCTGGGCCCGTGATGGCGACAGCTTCGTGGAGCGCACGCTGGAGGGACGCAAGCTGCTGGTCAGCGCGGGCGTTTCGGCCACGTTCAACTTCGCCGAGCTCTACCGCGCCGTCATCCGGGTGGAGGGCTTCCACAACCCGCTGGGCTACGACGACCGCGCCTTCCTGCCCTGGCTGAGTTCGCAGGGAGACTTCCGGCCGCTCTTCCATGGCCGCTACTACGCACTGGGGCAGGTCAATATCGGCCGGCGCGGCGTGTCCCAGCTGTCGCTCATCTTCACCACCATCGCCAACGTGCAGGATGCGTCGTACCTGTCACGGCTGGCCTTCAACTCATCGCCCTTCGACATCCGGGACATCTTCGTCCAGACCTTCGTCGAGGTGCCCTACGGTGAACGTGGCAGCGAGTTCCGCTTCGAGAGCCTCCCCGCGGACCCCACCATTTCCGGTTCGGGGCTGGGCGTCTTCCGCGCGGGCGTGAGCCTCTACGTTCGCATCTAGCCCACCGGGCCTTCCGGAATCCGACTTCATGACCTCGCGATCCGACTCCGACTCCCTCGCCGCCGCGAAGCGCGAGCAATTGCGCAAGTTGCTGGAGCAGCGCAAGAACCCCGGCACGGGGAGCGCCGCGCCCTCCTCGCCACAGCGGAACGTGGTGGGCCCCTCGCGCCGCCCGGCGGGGACGACCGACGTGCTGTCGCCCGCGCAGGAGCGCATGTGGTTCCTGCACCAGCTCCGCCCCGACACCGCGACCTACGTGGTGCCGTGGGCCGCGATGCTGGAGTCCCCCGTGGACGCGAGCGCGCTCGACGCGGCGCTGCGAGCCCTGCTGTCGCGCCATCCCCTGCTGCGAGCCCGCTTCCCCGCCGAGGGCGGCCGTCCCCAGGTGCGCTACCTGGACCTGCCCGAGCGCGTCCTCGACGTGGAGGATGCGACGGGCGCGAGCGAGGCCTGGCTTTCGCGCAGGCTGCGCGAAGAAGCCTCTCGGCCGTTCGACCTGGAGCAGGGGCCGCTGTACCGCTTCCGGCTGCTGAACCTCTCCAGCCAGCGGCAGGTGCTGGTCCTGGTGTTCCACCACCTCGTCACCGACGGCGCGTCCATCAACGTGTTGATGCGCGAACTGGGTGTGCTTCATGCCGCGCACGCCCGCGGTGAAGTCCCCGCGCTGACGGCGCTCCCGCTGGAGTACGCGGATGCCGCCGCGTGGCAGCACACGCCCGACGCCGCCGCGAATGAACCGGAGCTGATGGCCTTCTGGAAGCGGCAGCTCGAAGGCGCCGTGCAGGGGCTGGAGCTGCCCATCGACAAGCCTCGGCCCGCCCGGCGGTCGGACCGGGGGGCGCTGACGGAACCCATCGCCCTCCCCTCCTCGCTCACGGGCGCGCTGCGCGCCTTCAGCCGCGAACGGCAGGTGTCGCCGTTCATGACGCTGTACGCGGCCTTCGCGGCGCTGCTGTACCGGTACTCGCGGCAGGACGACTTCTGCGTCGGCACGCCCGTCTCCGGGCGCACGCACCCGTCCATGGAGGGGCTGGTCGGCCTGTTCGTCAACACGGTGGTGCTGCGCACGCGCGTCACCGCGGCGGATGCCTTCACCGCGCTCCTCGACCAGGTTCGCGCCACCACGCTGGATGCGCTGGGCCACCAGGCCCTTCCCTTCGAGCGGTTGGTGCAGGCCCTGGGCGTGGAGCGGAGCCTCAGCCACTCCCCGCTGTTCCAGGTGATGTTCGACCTATACCGCGTGGAGCATTCCCTGGCGGGCGCCTTCCCCGAGGCCCGCGACCTCCCCATGGACACGGGCGCGTGCGAGTTCGACCTGCACGTCACGCTCTTCGAGAGCGCGTCCGGCTTCGAGCTGTTCGCCCGCTACAGCACCGACCTCTTCGAGGCCACCACGGTGCGGCGGATGCTGGGCCACTATCTCCAGCTCCTCACGCATGCGCTGCGCGCGCCGGACACGCGCGTGGATGCGCTGTCGCTGCTGCCTGATGCGGAGCGCGCCCGCGTGCTGGCGGATTCGAACCCGCCGCGCCGGCCCTTCCCACTGGAAGCCGCCTTCCCCGAGCACTTCTCCGCCCAGGCCGCGCGCACGCCGGACCAGGTGGCCCTGTCGTCCTCCAGTGCTCGGTGGACTTATGCGGAGCTGGAAGCCCACACCAACCGCGCCGCGCGACGGTTGGTGGCCCAGGGTGTCGGCCTGGAGTCCGTGGTGGCCGTGCTCGGGCGCCGCAGCGAAGCCACCGTGCGCGCGCTGATGTCCATTCACAAGGCGGGGGGCGCATACCTTCCGCTGGACGCGCAGCTCCCCGCGGCTCGGCTGGCCCGACTCCTGGAGGAGAGCCGCGCGCCGTTCGTGCTTCCGCTCGACACGGACGAGGCCTTGCTGTCAGAGGTGCTCGCGGGCGTTCCCGAAGCCCGGCGGCCTCGGGTGCTGTCGCTGGAGGGACTCGAGTCACAGAGCGCGGAGCGGCTGCCGCCGCGTGCCACGCCGGACTCGCTGGCCTACGTCCTCTTCACCTCCGGCTCCACCGGCACACCCAAGGGCGTCATGGTGGACCACCGCGGCATGCTCAACCACCTGCTGGGCATGCGCGAGGCGCTGGGCCTGGACGGGTATGACGTCGTGGCCCAGATTGCCGCGCTCAGCTTCGACATCTCCATCTGGCAGATGTTGGGCGCGCTGCCCGGTGGCGGCACCACGTACCTCATCGAAGACGACGTGATGAGGGATCCGCCCCGGCTCGCCGACGCGCTGGAGCAGGGCCGCGCCACCGTCATGGAGATGGTGCCCTCCGTCCTCCAGGCCATCCTGGAGGGCGCTCGCCCAGAGCAGGACTTCCCGGACATGCGCTGGGTGGTGCTCGGCGGCGAGCCCGTCCCGCCCGCGCTGTGCCGGACCTGGCTGGAGCGCTGCCCAGGCTGCCGGATGGCGGACGCCTACGGCCCGACGGAGAGCTCGGACGTCGCCAGCCTCCACTTCATCAACGAGCCCCCCGAAGGCAGCTTCACCCCCATTGGCACGCCCAAGGCCAACATGGAGGTGTACGTGCTGGACGACGCCCTCCAGCCCGTTCCGGTCGGCATCGTGGGCGAGTTGTACCTGGGCGGCCTGGGCGTGGCCCGTGGGTACGTGGGACGCGCGGACCTCACCGCCGAGCGCTTCGTTCCGCACCCTTTCAGCGCCACGCCGGGCGCGCGCCTCTACCGCTCGGGAGACCTGGGGCGCTGGTTGCCGGACGGCGTGCTCCAGTTCGTCTCTCGCGCCGACCTCCAGGTGAAGGTGCGCGGCATGCGCATCGAGTTGGGCGAGGTCGAAGCCGCCCTCGCGTCGCTCCCCGGCGTCCGCTCCGCCGCTGTCACCGTTCAGCGACGCGGGCCCTCTGACTCCTGGCTCGCCGCCTGGGTCGTCCCCGCTTCTCCCGACGCCGACGTCCACTCCCTCCAGGCCGCCCTCGCTCGTCTCCTCCCGGCCTTCATGCTTCCCTCTCGCTGGGTCCTTCGGGCCCAGCTTCCTCTCACCTCCACCGGCAAGCTCGACCGCAAGGCCCTCGCCGCGATTCCTCTCGACGAAGCCCCTTCCCTCTCCGAGGGTGGGCCTCCTCGCGGGCCCCTGGAGGAGCTGCTTGCTCAACTCTTCTGCCAGGTCCTCGGCCTCGAGCGCATCGAGCGGGAGGCCAGCTTCTTCCACCTCGGTGGCCACTCGCTCTCCGCCACCCGGCTGGTGGCCCGCGCCCGTCACGCCCTGGGTGTTCAGCTTCCCCTCTCCTCCCTCTTCACCTCCCCTTCCGTCGCGGGCCTCGCGTTGGAAGTCGCTTCGCTTCAGCGCGACGCCTCCTCGCTTCCTCCTCCGACGCCTTCTGACTCGGCGCCTTCGCTCTCCCAGGCTCAGGAGCGCCTCTGGTTCATCCATCAGCTCCAGCCGGGCTCGGGCGCCTACCACATCCCCCAGGCCGTCGAGCTTCGCGGCACGGTGAGCGCCGACGCGCTGGATGCGGCGGTGCGGTGGCTGCTGGAACGCCATCCCGTGCTTCGCACCACCGTGGTGTCACAGCAGGGACAGGCGCGCGTCGAGGTGTCCTCCGTTCCCGTGCGTGTGCTTCAAATGGAAGCGCTGCGCGCGGCCCCCGAGGCACTGCAGCTTCGGCTTCAGCAGGAGTCGTGGCGGCCCTTCTCGCTGGAGCAAGGACCGCTGTACCGCTTTCTGCTGCTCGACGTAGGGGAGGACCGGCACGTGCTGCTGGCCGTGTTCCATCACCTGGTGGTGGACGGCCTCTCGCTGGACATCCTGCTGCGCGAACTGGGTGAAGTGTATGCCGCCTTCCAGCAGGGTCATGCGCCCACGCTGGCCCCGGTGGCGCTGCACTACGCGGACGTGGCCAGTTGGCAGCGCTCCGAGCCTGTCCATGCGCGCGACACGGCCCAGCTCGACTACTGGAAGCAGCGGCTCTCCGGCACGCCGGGGCTTCTCCAGCTTCCCACCGACAAGCCGCGCCCCGCCGTCCTCACGCACCAGGGCGCCTCCACGGGGACCCAGGCACTGCCTGCCGCGCTGACGGACACCGTGCAGCGCGCTTGCCGTGAACACGAAGCCACGCCGTTCATGGTGCTGTACGCCGCGTTCGCCGCGCTGCTGTACCGCTACTCTCAACAGGACGACTTCTGCGTCGGCACGCCCGTCTCCGGCCGCACCCACCCTTCACTCGAAGGTGTCGTGGGACTGCTCGCCAACACCGTGCCTCTGCGCACGCAGGTGGATGCGTCCACCTCCTTCGCTTCGCTCCTTGCCCAGGTCCGCGCCACCACGCTGGATGCGCTCTCTCATCAGGACGTGCCCTTCGAGCAACTGGTCCATGCGCTCGGCGTGGAGCGCAGCCTCAGTCATGCGCCCCTGTACCAGGTGATGTTCGACCTGCACCGGGTGCAGGGTTCGCTCGCGGATGCATTCACGGGGCTGGATGCGCGCCCGGTTCCCGTCGACATTCGCGCCAGCCCGTTCGACCTCGCGTTGAGCGTCATCGAGCAGGCAGGGAGCTTCGAGCTCTTCCTCCGCTACAGCGGCGAGCTGTTCGAACCGGAGACCGCTCGACGGATGATGGAGCACTATCAGCGTCTGCTCACCCAGGCGCTGGCCGAACCGCATCTGCCGCTGTCGCGGCTATCCTTGCTGTCGTCCGACGAGCAGGCGCTGGTGCTTCGCCACGCCCGTCCCGCGCCGCTGGCTTTCGACCTGGACACCTGCCTGCCTGAGCGCATCAGCGCCCATGCGCGCAACACGCCCGAACGGCTGGCGCTTGCCTCCGCCGACGCGCAGTGGACCTACGCGCAACTGGAGGCCCTGAGTCTTCGCGCCGCGCGCACGCTGCGCGCCCAGGGCGTTGGGCACGAGTCCGTGGTGGCCGTCCTCGGCCGCCGCTCCGAGGCCACCGTTCGCGCGCTGCTGTCGCTGCACAAGGCCGGTGCCGCCTACCTCCCGCTGGACGCGCAACTGCCCGCGGCGCGCCTCGCACGGCTGCTGATGGAGAGCCGCGCGCCCTTCGTCCTTCCCCTGGGCCCTATCGAGGCGCTGCTCACCGAGGTGCTCGCGGAGATTCCGCTCGAGCATCGGCCGCGCGTGCTGTCGCTCCAGAACCTGGAGGCCGAGTCTGACGCGCCGTTGCCTCCCTTCACGACGCCGGACTCGCTGGCCTACGTCCTCTTCACCTCCGGCTCCACCGGCACGCCCAAGGGCGTCATGGTGGACCACCGCGGCATGCTCAACCACCTGCTGGGCATGCAGCACTCGCTGCAACTTGGCGCGTCCGACGTGCTCGCGCAGACGGCGCCGCTCTCCTTTGACATCTCCATCTGGCAGATGCTGGGAGCGCTGGCCGCCGGAGGGACGACCTACGTCGTGGATGACGACGTGGTGCGTGAGCCCGCCCGGCTCATCGCGGCCTTGCAGCAAGCGGGGGCCACCACCGTGGAGCTGGTGCCCTCGCTGCTCCAGGCCCTGCTCGAAGAGCCTGGAGAAGCGCCGCTGCCCGCCCTTCGCCAGATGCTCACCATTGGCGAAGCCCTGCCGCCTTCGACCTGTCGTGCGTGGTTCGAGCGCCACCCCGGCCTGCCACTGGTCAACGCCTACGGCCCCGCCGAGTGCGCGGACACCGCCACACTCTGGCGCATGCACGCACCGCCCGCGAGCGCCAGCACGCCCATCGGCACGCCCAAGGCCAACTTGGAGGTGTACGTCCTGGATGACGCGCTCCAGCCGCTGCCTCCGGGTGTCCCGGGTGAGCTCTACATCGGCGGTACGGGCGTCGGTCGCGGCTACGTGGGACGCGCGGACCTCACCGCCGAGCGCTTCATCCCGCATCCCTTCAGCACCATGCCGGGCGCCCGCCTCTACCGGACGGGAGATCGGGGCCGCTGGAATGCCGACGGAACACTGGGCTTCCTGGGCCGCGTCGACTTCCAGGTGAAGGTGCGCGGCATGCGCATCGAGTTGGGCGAAGTCGAGGCCGCCCTCGCCTCGCTCCCCGGCGTCCGCTCCGCCGCCGTCACCGTCCAACGACGCGGGCCCTCCGACTCCTGGCTCGCCGCCTGGGTCGTCCCCGCTTCTCCCGACACCGACGTCCACTCCCTCCAGGCCGCCCTCGCTCGTCTCCTCCCGGCCTTCATGCTTCCCTCTCGCTGGGTCCTTCGCGCCCAGCTTCCGCTCACCTCCACCGGCAAGCTCGACCGCAAGGCCCTCGCCGCGATTCCTCTCGACGAGGCCCCTTCCCGCTCCGAGGGTGGGCCTCCTCGCGGGCCCCAAGAGGAGCTGCTTGCTCAGCTCTTCTGCCAGGTCCTCGGCCTCGAGCGCATCGAGCGGGAGGCCAGCTTCTTCCACCTCGGTGGCCATTCGCTCTCCGCCACCCGGCTGGTGGCTCGCGTCCGCCACTCCCTGGGCATTCAGCTTCCCCTCTCCTCCCTCTTCACCTCCCCTTCCGTCGCGGGCCTTGCGCTGGAAGTCGCTTCGCTTCAGCGCGACGTCTCCTCGCTTCCTCCTCCGACGCCTTCTGACTCGGCGCCTTCGCTCTCCCAGGCTCAGGAGCGCCTCTGGTTCATCCATCAGCTCCAGCCGGACTCCGGAGCGCATGTCGTCGGACAGGCCGCGGAGTGGACGGGCTCGGTGGACGTGGCCGCGCTGGATGCGGCAGCGAAGTGGCTGCTGGAGCGCCATCCGGTGCTGCGCACCACCGTGTCCTCACGACAGGGTCAGCCGCAGGCGAGCGTGTCCCCGGTCCCCGCCAGCGTGCTCCAGGTGGAGCCCCTGGCGCCGGGTGCGGACGCCCAGGCCCGTCAGGCTCGGCGCCTGACGGAAGAAGGCAATCGGCCGTTCGATGTGGAGCACGGTCCGCTGTATCGATTCCTGCTGCTCGAAGCCGAGCAAGCGCGGCATGTGCTGGTCGTCGTGTTCCACCATCTGGTGAGCGACGCACTGTCCGCGGGCCTGCTCATGCGCGAACTGGGCGAGGCGTATTCCGCCTTCCAGCAGGGCCATGCGCCCACGCTGGCCCCGGTCGCGCTGCACTACGTGGATGTGGCCAGTTGGCAGCGCTCCGAGCCTGTCCGCGCTCGCGACACGGCTCAGCTCGACTACTGGAAGCAGCGGCTCTCCGATGCGCCGGAGCTGCTCCAGCTCCCCACCGACAAGCCGCGCCCCGCCGTCCTCACGCACCGGGGCGACAACACCGGCTACCACCCGCTGCCGCCGTCTCTCTCCGAGAGCCTGCGAGCGTTGTGCCGGCAACAGCAGGTCACGCCGTTCACGGTGCTGTACGCCGCGTTCGCCGCGCTGCTGTACCGCTACTCCCAGCAGGACGACTTCTGCGTCGGCACGCCCGTCTCCGGCCGCACCCATCCTTCGCTCGAAGGCGTCGTGGGTCTGCTCGCCAACACCGTGCCTCTGCGCACGCAAGTGGACGCGTCCACCTCCTTCGCCTCGCTCCTTGCCCAGGTCCGCGCCACCACGCTGGACGCGCTCTCGCATCAGGACGTGCCCTTCGAGCAACTGGTGCGCGCAGTGGGCGTGGAGCGCAGCCCGGGGCACGCGCCGCTCGTGCAGGTGATGTTCGACCTGCACCGCACCGAGCTGTCCGCCGCCAGTGGCTTCCATGCCCTGGGGGCACGGCGCGTCCCCATCGAGACGTGGACGTGTGAGGTCGACCTCTTCCTCACCGCCATCGAAGTGGGCGAGGGCTTCGAGGTCTACTTCCAGTACAGCACCGACCTGTTCGAGCCCGGCACCGTGGAGCGGCTGCGCAACCACTACGTGCAACTCCTGTCCCACGCGGTGGCCGCGCCTCGCACGTCCGTGGGTGAGCTGTCCCTGCTCTCCGCCACCGAACGCGAGCAGGTGCTCCAAGGCTTCAACGCCACCGAGCGCCCCTTCGACTCGGAGGGGACCATCGTGTCCCTCATCGAGGCCCAGGTGGCCCGCACGCCGGACGCGCCAGCGGTGGTGGCGCCGGAAGGTACGCTCACGTTCCGGGAGCTGCACACCCGGGCGTCGAGGCTCGCGGCACACCTGACCGCCGCGGGCGCGGGGCCCGAAGCCGTGGTGGGCCTGTGCCTGGAGCGCTCGCTGGACGCGGTGGTGTCCCTGGTCGCCATCTTCATCAGTGGAGCGGGCTGCCTTCCCCTGGAGGCGTCGCATCCACCGGCTCGCCGCGCGGCGCTGCTGCGCCAGGCCCGCGCACGGCTCGTTGTCAGCCGCCCGGGACTCTTCGCGGGCGTGGAGCCTGGGGTTCCCCTCGTGTCGCCCGACGTGCGTGGAGACGTGGTGGCCGTCCCCCGCCCCCCGCGCGCCGAGCACCTCGCCTATCTGCTCTACACGTCCGGCTCCACTGGCGAGCCCAAGGGCGTGGAGCTCACCCACCGCAACGTCGTCCACTGCTTCGCGGCGTTCGACACGTACTACGCCACACAGCCGGGAGACTGCTGGGCGTCGTCGGGAAGCCTGTCCTTCGACATCCACCTGGAGGAGCTGCTCTTCAGCATCACCCGTGGCGCGCGCACCGTGCTGCGCGAAGTGGGCCCACTTGGGCTGGGCCGCGACATCCTCGGTCACGGCATCACCCACGTCGTCATCACGCCGTCCTCGCTGGCCACCGCGCTGGAGGAGCCCCGTGCGGCGGAGGCGTTCCGCTCGCTCAAGGTGCTCGTGACTGGCGGCGAGGTGCTGCCAGACCCGTTGGTGCGGCAGCTCGCGCTCACCCACACGCGGCTGGTCAACACCTATGGCCCCACGGAGACGAGCATCAACGTCGCGGCGGAAATCACGCTGCCCGACCGTCCCGTGCGCCTGGGCCGTCCGCTGGACCGGTGCCGGCTGTACGTCCTGGATGCGAACGGCGCTCCGGTGCCGCCGGGAGTCCCTGGCGAGCTCTACATCGGAGGTACCTGTCTGGGCCGTGGCTACCGCGACCGGCCGGACCTCACCGCCGAGCGATTCATCCCAGACGCCTTCTCCGGCAGGGAGGGTGGCCGCCTGTACCGCACGGGTGACCGGGTGCGGTGGAACGGTGATGGCTCGCTCGGCTTCCTGGGGCGCACCGACTTCCAGGTGAAGGTGCGCGGCGTCCGCGTGGAGCTGGAGGAAGTGGAGGCCGCCCTCCTGCGCCAGCCCGGTGTGAGGCAGGCATCGGTGGTGGTGCGCGGCACTCAGCGAGATGCACGCCTGGAGGCGTTCCTCGTTCTGGAAGGCACGGCTGCCGGCGTCGAGTCCCGGCTCCGCGAAGGACTGTCGCGCGCGCTGCCCGAGGCCCTGGTGCCCTCGCGCTTCACGGTGCTGACCGCCCTGCCGATGACGACCAGTGGCAAGGTGGACCGCAAGGCACTGGCGGCCCTGCCCATCCCGGACATCGAGCCGGAGGCCGCGCCCGAAGCGCGTCCCCGTGGCGCCGTCGAGGAGCTACTCGCCCTGCTGTTCTGCCAGGTGCTGGGCCTGCTGCAGGTGCGGCGCGAGGACGACTTCTTCCACATCGGAGGTCACTCGCTGGCCGCCACGCGGCTGGTGGCGCGAGTGCGACAGGCGTTCGACGTGGAGTTCCCACTCCAGGCGTTCTTCACCGAGCCCACCGTCGCGGGCCTCGCGCGCGAGTTGGAGACGCGGCGTGACGGCGCGGCCCCGCTCCCCGCGCCCGTGCCGCGTCCAGCGGACGCCGCGTTGGTCCTGTCTCCCACGCAGGAGCGGCTGTGGTTCGTGCAGCAACTCCATCCGGGCACCAGCGCCTATCACCTCGCGGAGGCGGTGGAGCTGGACGGCCCTCTGGACGCGGCGGCGATGGAAGACGCATTGCGCTGGCTGGTGACGAGGCATCCGGTGCTGCGGCTCGCCGTGCCCGCGCGCGACGGCCTTCCGGCGCCCGTGCTGTGCCCCGTGCCTCCGCGCGTGCTGGAGGTGGAAGAAGCGCCGTCCGCGGCGCAGTGGGCCCGGGACGCGGTTCACGCATCCTTCGACCTGGCGCGCGGCCCGCTCTATCGTTTCAGGCTGCTGCGCACGGCGCCGGAGCAGCACGTCCTGCTGCTCGCCTTCCATCACCTCGTGGTGGACGGGCTGTCGCTGGATGTCCTGGTGCGCGAGCTGGGCGAAGCCTACGCGGCGTTCCATCAACGCCGCACGCCCACGCTGCCGACGCCCCGGCTGGAGCATGCGGACATCGCCGCGTGGCTGCGCACCCCTCCTGCTCGGGAACGGGACGAAGCCCAGCTCACCTACTGGAAGCAGAAGCTCGAAGGCGTGCCCGGCCTGCTGCGGCTGACCCCGGACAAGCCTCGGCCCGCATCGCCACTGCTCACGGGCGCCATCACCCAGGGCCACGCCCTGTCCGCCGACACGGTGCGCGCGCTCCAGTCCTTCTGCCGCGAGCACCAGGCAACGCCGTACATGGTGCTGCTGTCCGCGTTCTCGGCGCTGCTCCACCGCTACTCCGGCCAGGTGGACTTCTGCGTCGGCACGCCTGTCTCCGGGCGCACGCATCCAGCGCTGGAGGGTGTGGTCGGGCTGATGCTCAACACCGTGGCGCTGCGCACGCCCGTGGCGCCGGATGCGTCCTTCACCTCGCTGGTGGCCCGCGTGCGCGCCACCACGCTGGAAGCGCTGGCGCACCAGGACGTCCCGCTGGACCGGGTCGTCCAGGCGTTGGGCGTGGAGCGCTCCGCCGGGCACTCGCCGCTGTTCCAGGTGATGTTCGACCTGGTGCGCGCGGACCGCACGATGGCGGACGCCTTCCCGGACCTGCGCGCCCGACCGCTCCAGCCGGAACTGCTCACCAGTCCGTTCGACCTATCGCTGTGGGTCGCTGAATCCCCCACCGGCTACACCCTGGCGCTGCGCTACGGCACCGAGCTGTTCGAGCCCACCACCGCACGGCGACTCATGGGACATTACGTCCGGTTGCTCCAGCACGCGCTGGAAGCGCCGGACACCGCAGTGTCCGCGCTGGAGCTGCTGCCCGCGAGTGAGCGAGAGCACCTGCTCCGGACGTGGAACGACACTGGCGCGGACTTCCCGCGCGAGCACACCGTCCATGCGCTGTTCGAGGCCCAGGCCGCGCGCGCGCCGGATGCCCCCGCCGTCCTGAACGACGGGGACGTGATGACCTACGGCCAACTGGATGCACGTGCCAACCAGCTCGCGCGGTACCTGCGACGGATGGGCGTCCGGAGCCAGACGCTGGTGGGCCTGTGCCTCCGCCGTTCCGTGGACATGGTCGTGGCGGTGCTCGGCGTGCTGAAGGCGGGAGGCGCCTATGTTCCGATGGATGCGTCCCAGCCTCCCGCCCGGCTGAGCTTCCTGCTGGAGGACACCGGCACGCCCGTGCTCGTCACCGAGGACGCGGTGGCGGACACGCTGCCCGTCTCGCAGGCGCTCGTGTTGTGCCTGGACTCCGAATGGGAGCGCACCGCCGGGCGTGAGTCGGACGCGCCGCTCGAATCCGTCTCTTCGGCGGAGGACCTCGCCTACCTCATCTACACCTCAGGCAGCACCGGGCGCCCCAAGGGCGTCCTAGTGGAGCACCGGGGCGTGGTGAACTACCTGCACTGGGCCCGGAAGGCGTATGCCGTCGACGACGGCGCGGGCGCCCCCGTTCATTCCTCACTGGCCTTCGACCTCACTGTCACCAGCCTGCTGCTGCCGCTCACCGCGGGCAGGCCCGTGACGCTCGTTCCGGAAGAGGACGGCGTGGAAGGCCTGGCCACCGCGCTCCGCACGAGCGCGGACTTCAGCCTGGTGAAGCTGACGCCTGCCCACTTGCAGATGCTGGCCGCGCAGCTTCCGCCCGAGGCGCGCGCGGGCCATACCCGCGCCTTCGTCATCGGTGGCGAGGCGCTTACCTCCGCCACCGTGGAGCCCTGGCGGCAGCACGCGCCGAGCACGCGGCTCATCAACGAGTACGGCCCCACGGAGACGGTGGTGGGCTGCTGCGTCCACACCGTGGAGGCGGACACGCCGGTGGAAGGCGCGGTGCCCATTGGCCGCCCCATCGCCAACACGCGCCTCTATGTCCTGGACGCCGCCCTCAGGCCGGTGCCCGCGGGTGTCCCTGGCGAGCTCTACATCGGAGGCGAAGGCGTTGCGCGTGGGTATTGGCGCCGGCCCGAGCTCACCGCCGAGCGCTTCGTGCCGGACCCATTCTCCTCCGTTCCGGGTGCGCGGATGTACCGCACGGGCGACCGGGTGCGTCTGCGGCCGTCGGACGTGCTGGAGTACCTGGGCCGCGTGGACTTCCAGGTGAAGGTGCGTGGCCACCGCGTGGAGCCGGGCGAGGTGGAAGCCGCGCTCATCGAGCTGCCGGGGGTCGCTTCCGCGGTGGTGGTCCTCCGTGAGGACGGCACCACGGGCCCCCGGCTGGTGGGCTACGTCACCGGCCACGACGCGATGCCAGAGACGGAGCCCCTGCGCGCATCACTGGCACAGCGGCTGCCCGCGCACATGGTGCCCTCCGCGCTCGTCGCGCTGGCTCAGCTTCCGCTGACGGCCAATGGCAAGGTGGACCGCGAAGCACTGCCCGCGCCGGAAGCCCCCGCGGCGTCGGACGAGGACTTCGTTTCGCCGTCCACGCCCACCGAGCACGCCCTGGCTCAGCTCTGGGAGGAGCTGCTGGGCGTGCAGCGAGTGGGTGCCCGGGATGACTTCTTCGAACTCGGAGGCCACTCGCTGCTGTCCGTCCAGCTCGCCTCGCGTGTCCGGGAGCGGTTGGGCGTCGAGCTGCCCGTGGCCACGCTGTTCGCCACGCCCACGCTGGCGGCGCTCGCGGCCCGTATCGATGCGTCCCCGAAGGTCTCGGAGCGCGTGGAGTCCATGCCCCAGACGCGGCCGGAGCACATCCCCGCATCGTTGGTGCAGGAGCGCCTCTGGTACGCGATGCAGCTCCCGGAGGCGCCGCCCTTCGTCGTCGTCGCCGCGCTGGTGCTCGACGGCACGCTGGACGTCGTGTGTCTGGAGACCGCCTTGGAGGCCGTGCTGGAGCGCAACGCCACGCTGCGCACCACCTTCCGACTGGAGCACGGAGCGGTCTTCACCCGGGAGCATCCCGTCACCCGGCCGGTGCTCGTCCAGACGGACCTGTCTCACCTGTCCGCCGCCGAGGCCCTGGACGCCGCGCGCGCCATCGCCACCCGGCATGACCGCGAGCCCTTCGCCGTAGACCAGGGCCCGCTGTACCGCTTCGAGCTGGCACGGCTGGACGCCAGTGGCACGCGCCATGTGCTCGTCGCGTCCATGAGCCATCTGGTCAACGACGGCATCGGAATGGGGGCCTTCCTGGAGGAACTCGCCCAGGCCTGGGCCGGAACCACGCCGCTGATGCATCCCGCGGCGCGGACGTATGCGGACTTCGCGCTCTGGCAGCGGAGCCCCGAGCACCTGCTCGAGGTGGACGCCGCCGTGGCCTCCTGGAAGGCCGCGCTGGCACACGCGCCGTCCGTCCTCGACCTGCCGCTGGACTTCCCTCGCCGCGCGCCCGCGCTGAACGCGAACATGCGGCCGGAGCCCCTGTCCCTCAGTTCCGAGGCGATGACAGCGCTCCACGCGCTGGCCCGGCGCGAGGGCGTGTCTCCCTTCACCGCGGTGCTCGCGCTGATGCAACTGTGGCTGCACCGCCTCAGCTCGCAGCCGCACGTCGTCGTCGCGTCACCCTTCTCGGGCCGCGTTCTGCCGGGCGCCGAGCGGCAGGTGGGCTACTTCGCCAACGTGCTCCCGCTGTGCACCGAGGTGGCGGGCACGCCGTCCTTCCGTGCGCTCCTGCGCCGCGCCTGGGATGTGGTGGGGCACGCCACGGCGAACCAGGAAGTCCCCTTCAAGCGCATCGCGGACGCGGTGCAGCCGGATGCGCCTCGCACCGCGCCGCCGCTGGCCCAGGCCCTGCTGCTGCTGGACAGCCCCGCGTCCCTGTCCTTCAACGGACTGGGTACCACGTACCTGGACGGCGAGAGCATCTTCCCCGCCTACGACGTGGTGCTGCACCTCATCGAACGGCCCGAGGGCGGAACGCTGGGCTTCCTCGCCACCGACAGCGCCCTCTTCACCTCCGCCACGGCACAGCACATGGCCCGCGCCTTCGAGCAACTGCTCACCGAGGCCGTGCGCACACCGGACGCGCCTCTGGCCCGGCTGTCCCTGCTGTCCTCGCAGCAGCGTGCGCAGGTGCTGGCCACATTGGATGGAGGCCCGCAGGACATTCCTGAGGGCGCCTGCATCCACACGCTCTTCGAGGCGCAGGTGCGCCGCTCGCCACACGCCCCCGCCGTGGCCCATGGCGATTCGACGTGGAGCTACGCGGAGCTCAACGCCCGCGCCAACGCGCTGGCCGCGCGCCTGCTCTCCCGGGGCATTCAGCCAGAAGAGCGCGTGGGCGTGGTGATGGAGCCCTCCAACCAGGGCATGGCCGCGCTGCTGGGCATCCTCAAGGCGGGCGGCTCCTACGTCCCGCTGGACGCGGGGTGGCCGGAGCCTCGCAAGCGCTCGGTGCTGACGCGCTCAGGGGTGCAGCGGCTGTGGGTGGATGCGGAAGCGCTGGAGGCGCACGCGGGCCTGGTGCCCGACGTGGAGGTTCCGCCCCAGCCCGCGCACATCGCCGAGGACCTGGAGCCCGGTCCCCGGCACGTCGCGGCCTCGCAAGTGGCGTACATCGTCTTCACGTCCGGCTCCACCGGCGAGCCCAAGGGCGTCATGGTGGAGCACCGCAGCGTGGTGAACCACAACGTCGCCCTAGCCGCGCGCTTCGGCTTGCGCCCGGGCGACAGGATGCTCCAGTTCGCGCCGCTCAGCTTCGACGCGGCGGCGGAGGACCTCTATCCGCCGCTCGTGGTGGGCGCCACGGTGGTGATGCGCAGCGGACTGGTGCCCGCGCACGTCATGACGCCGTACCTGGAGGAGACGGACATCACCCTCATCAGTCTGCCCCCCACGTACATCGAGGAGTGGATTCGCCAGATGGAATCCCACGGCCAGCGAGTGCCCGCGCGGCTGCGCCTGCTGGCGCCCGGTGGCGACGTGCTCAAGCGCGAGACGTATGAAGCCTGGGTGCGCGTGGGTGGTGGCCATGCGCCGTGGCTCAACGTCTACGGCCCCACCGAGTGCACGATTACCTCCGCAACCTGTGACATCCCGGGCGCCGAGGGACTGGGCACCGACGCCACCTTCCCCATCGGTCGGCCCATCTCGCGCGTGCGCATCCACCTGCTCGACGAGCACCTGGAGCCGGTGCTGCCGGGGCTGCCCGGACGCGTGTACATCGGCGGCGCGGCGCCGGCTCGGGGCTACCTGGGCGCTCCGGACATGACGGCCGAGCGCTTCATCCCCGACCCCTTCGCCACCGAGCCCGGCGCGCGCATGTACCACACGGGTGACCTGGCCCGGATGCTGCCGGACGGGCGGCTGCGCTTCCTCGGCCGCGCGGACCATCAAATCAAGATTCGAGGCTTCCGCGTCGAGCTGGCCGAAATCGAGGCCTGCTTGCGTCAGTTCCCAGGCGTCGAGGAAGCCGTGGTGCTGGCCCGCGCCGGCGGCTCCGGGCAGACGCAGCTCCAAGCGTTCCTCCAGGCACCGCCCCAGCATGTGCGCGCGGACGCGCTCCGTGAGCACGTCGCGGCGCGGCTCCCGTCGTACATGGTGCCCGCGGCCCTCGTCGTCCTGGAGGCGCTGCCCATCAACGCCAACGGCAAGGTGGACCGGCAGGCACTGCCAGACCTGTCCGCGCAGCCCGCCGTGCCGCCTGCGCAGGAGACTCCGGGCGAGCACCTGGAGACGCCCTTCCGCACCACGCTGGAGATGGCGATGGAGCGGCTGTGGCGCGAGGTGCTGGGACGCACGGACATCGGCGCGGGCGATGACTTCTTCCAGGTGGGCGGCGACTCCATCCTCGCGATGCGGCTGCTGAGCCGGCTGGAGGAGGAGCTGGGCGTGCCCGTCCCCCTGGCCACGCTCTTCCAGTATCCGGTGTTCCGTGAGACGGCCGATGCCGTGCACGAGCTGTTGGCCGAGGGCCCTCCGCGCTCCAGCGTGGTGTCCCTATCCGGCAAGCAGACGCCGAAGTCCGCGCCGCCCTTCTTCGTGTTCCACCCCGCCGACGGCGAGCTGCACTACTACCGGAACCTCACCCCGCTGCTGGAGCCCGGCCTGCGGTGCTACGGCGTCCAGGCCCCCGAGACGCAGTCGAAGCACGGCCACGCCACCTTCGACGCGCGCATCGCCGCGTACGTGCGGGACATCCAAGCAGTGCAGCCACACGGCCCCTACCGCTTCGCGGGCTACTCGTTCGGCGGCTACCCGGCGCTGGGCGTCGCGGCGGCGCTGGAGGCGCAGGGCGAAACCGTGGAGCTACTGGCCCTGGTGGATGCCCTGCCCGCGGTGGAAGGGCCTCAGGGGTCGGCGGAGGACCCGGTGCGCTCCATGGCGGAGGAGTTCGGCGTCCTGGACGCCGCGCTGGAGGCGGAGCTGGCCCCGCTGGACGACGCCGCGCGCTGGGAGCGGGTGACGGCGCTGGGCCGCGAGCTGGGCATGCTGGCCCCCCACTCTCGCGCCGCCGACCTGCGCCGCATCTGGCACGTGCTGGGCGAGGTGCTGGTGCCGCAGGTGGTGGGCTGGAAGGTGCCGTCCGTGCGCGCCCGGGTGCAGCTCTTCACGAGCGCGCCGTCACGGGCCCTGCACGGGGACACGCTGGGATGGGAGCGGCACCTGACGCGCGAGCAGCTCGACGTGGTGCCGCTGCCCAGTTCCCACTTCGGCACGCTCCAGCAGCCCTGCGTCCAGGAGTTGGCGAACCACCTCCTGGAGGTGCTGAAGCGGCAGGGAGGCTAGTCAGCGCAGGCGGCTCTCCAGCCACGCCTTGGTGAAGATGTTGGCGTCCAGCGGCGCCAACACCACCTCGTCGTAGCGGACCACCATCTGCGTGCCTTCCTGCTCCTCCGTCTCCAGCACTTCCTTGTAGTGGAGGACATGCTTGCCGGAGAGCGGGTCCTTGATGCGCTGGTAGCTGCGCACGATGTCGGTGCGCAGCGTGCGGCCGGACGCGGTGTAGCCCACCTTCTTGACGATGTTGTTCTGCGGGTCCACCCAGATGCGCATCAGCGGGAACGTCACCTGGTCGTTCTTCGCCGTCAGCAGCAGCTTGCGGTACGCCACGCCGTTGACGGTGTCGTCGCCCTCGTCCTTGCCGGCGTAGTCCTCGGCCAGCCGCGAGCGGTCGAAGTCCGCCTCGCAGGTGAAGGTGTTGAGCAGGTTGGTGCGCTGGGTGTTGCGCCGCCACGAGCCCGTCGTCGCCTCGTAGTCCCACAGGTTGCGGCCGATGCGCAGCGTCCCCATGCCCGCGAGGTGCCGCGGCTTGGTGGAGAGGAAGAGCAAGTCATTGTCGGCCTCGCGCCGGTAGACGTGGACCTCCATGGCCCGCTTGGCGCCATCCTTGCGCGTCTCATAGAGGCGGATGACGCCCTTGTAGTCGCTGGTGAAGGACATCTTCTCGTCGATGTGGCGCAGCAGGGCATCGGGCGCCAGCTTGGGCTCGGCCTCCGCGAGCGCCACCGCCGGAAGCAGCAGGGTCCAGCCGAGCAACAGGACGGACAGCGGGCGTCGTGCGTTCATCACAAGGACTCCATGGCGGAACGAGGAGGAAGCGAAGCGGCCCGGAAAGCCGGGACGATGGAAGCCAGGCCCGCGCCCAGCGTCACCAGGAGCACCGCGGCCACCACGTGCCCCAAGGTGGGCGCCAGCGGCAACGTGCCGCTGAAGAACAGGGTGGAGAGCGCGTCCGGCACTGGCAGCACGTCGCGCAGGAGCACCCCCAGCCCCGCCGCCATGCCAGCGCCCACGAGCGAGGCCGCCCACCCCACCAGCAGCCCCTCCAGCATGAAGGCGGCCACCAGCGAGCGGCGCTGCATGCCCATGGCGCGCAGCGTTCCAATCTCCCGCGTGCGCTCGCGGACCGACACGTTGAGCGAGACGAAGAGCCCCACCACCACGACGCCGAACACCACCGCGCCGACCAGCACCAGCAGCAGCCCCAGGCCCTGCCCCACGAAGTCGAGGAAGGCCGCCTCGTCCTCCCAGGTACTCACGTCCAGCTTCTGGCCCGCCCAGCCCTCGCGCAGCAGGGGCCCCAGCTTGTCGCCGTAGGCCTCGTGCGCGGGCGGCAGCACCTCGTAGCCGGCCTTCTGGAGCGCGCCACGCAGCGTCCCCGCCAGCGGCTCCAGCTCCGTGCCGTCGCCGCAGAGGAGCTGAATCACGCTGGCCGAGTCCGGACGGAAGCCATACAGCTCGCGCAGCATCGCGTTGGACACCAGCAACCCCGCGGACTCGCCCAGGACACCCGCGCGCTCCAGCAGGGCCACCACCTCCACGTCCACCGCGTTGCGCTTGCCGCCCGGCATCTGCACGAAGAGCGTGGCCAGCTCGCCCACCTCCACCTGGAGCCGCTCCGCCAGCGACGTGGACAGCGCCACCGTGCGTGGCTTCGCGAGGGCTTCCAGCGAACCGGTGCGCACCCGGAAGCCCGCGTTGCCCTCGGCCGCGACGTCCAGGCTCATCAGGTACGAGCGCACCCGGTGCCGTCCCGCACCCGCGGTGGCCGAGCCCCGGCCCCGCTCGCGCACCTGGCACTCCGCGGGCACGTGCGGCTGGAGGACGGAGCGGACCCGCGAGGTGTCACCCACCACGGGGAAGATGGAGTCGGGATGCTCCTTGAAGTAGCCCCCGACGTTGAGGTCGCCCGCGAGGAAGGTCCTCACGGCCTCGCGCTGCGCCCGGGCGACGCCCGCGCTCACGGACATCACGCCCACCAGCACGGCGCTGGCGCCCGCGAGCACGATGAGCAGCAACAGTCCCCGCTCGCGGTGGGCCAGGAGATTTCGGAAGGCAATCTGGAGAAGTGCGCGCATCGGTTCAGCCCTCGCCCTTCCGCATGGCTTCGATGGGCTCCACCGCGCTGCCTCGCCAGGCCGGTACCAGTGTCGCCAGCAGCACCACGGCCGTCACCGCCACCACCACGGCCACGGTTCCGCCCAGCGCCAGCGCTGGACGCAGCACGGGGCCGCCCAGGAAGAACTGCAGGGAGCCATCCTCCACCGCCACGCCGTCTCCGGTCGCAAGCCACAACAACGCCGCGCCCAGCACCGCGCCCAGGACGCTGCCGATACCGCCCAGCAGCGACCCTTCCAGCAGCAGCGAGGTGAAGACCTCGCGACGTTGCATTCCCACCGCGCGCAGCGTGCCGACCTCCGCCACGCGTTCCCGCGCCAGCAGCAGCAGCGTTCCAGCGGCGACCAGCGCGACGAAGGAGGACATCAACAGCGCGAAGAGCAGCAGCACCGCCTGGAGCATCACCACCAGACCGCCCAGCAACCCACCCGCCTCCTGCCAACCCACCGTGGCCAGCGCTTCACCACCGGGCAGCGCGCGCATGCGGGCCGCGACGTCCTCGGCGGAGGCGCCGGGCGCCAGCACCACCGCGGCCTGCAACACCGTGCCGCGTGAGAGCTCGTCCTCGGAGAAGGTCTCCGGCAGGGCCCGAGCACGCTCGAAGACCGGGGCCTGTTCGGTGTGCGCCGTCTGCGCCTCCGCGTCCACGATGTCAGGCGGATGGAAGGCGTCCAGGGACTCGGGGGGCGCCATGGCCTCCCCTTCCATGCCAAAGGTCTCGAACAGCGCCCGCGCCTCGTCCTGCTGTGCCTGGGTGAAGCGGCCAGACAGGTGCCGCGCCGTGACGAGGTCCACCACGCTCATGGTGTTGACCCGGCCGTCGTCGCCGCCCAGGCCCCGGAAGCGGAAGATGCCGAAGACTCGCACTGGCACGGCGGTGCCACTCTCCAGCGGCGTCTTCAGTGACAGCACGTCCCCGGGCTTGAGCCGGTACAGCGGCAGCGAGGGCGCCAGCTCCCCGTAGAACTGTCCGAAGCGGGTGTCGAAGTTGGCGTCGTCCACCGAGAGGAAGCGCGCCAGCAGGGCCTCCAGTTCGCCCGGCTCGCCCAGCACGCGGGCCAGTCCGGCCTGGAGCGCCGTGGCGCGCTCGATGTCCAGGCGAGCCACCAGGTCCGGCACCTCCGCGACGTTGCGCTCCACCAGCGTGCGCAGCTGCTCGTCCTCCGCCAACGTGAGGCCCCGCTCGCGCTCGCGGCGCAGCGTGTCCATGCGCACGGCGATGGGGTGCTTGAAGTGCTGCTCGTACGTCGCGTGCCCCATGACGAGGCCCCGCGTCCCTGGCGGAGGAAGCTGCCCGGAGACGAGCTCGAAGCGCGGGAAGGCCCGGGCGAAGCGCGCCACGTCCGTGCCCAGGTAGTCCACCGGAAGCTCTTCACCCTCGCCCGCTTGCCGCGCCACGCGGTTCTCCAACACCTCCAGCAGGCCCTGTGGGTCCTCGGTGAGCCGCTCCCAGAAGGCGGGCTCGGCCGCGTCCCGCAGCACGCGCAGGTCATCCGCGAAGGCGGGCTCTTCCGCGAAGGCCTCGCTCCGGCGATCCGCGTTGCGCGCCACCCGCGCCAGCGTCAGCCGCAGGTCCTCGCCCAGACGGCGCAGCCGTGCGTCCCGTTCCTCGGAGGCCGGCGCCCGCGCCGCCTCGCGCAACACCGCCAGCTTTTCATCCAGGGCGTTGCCACGGAACACAGCGCCCATGCCCAGCTCCAGCGGCACCACCTCCTGGATGCCGGGGAGGTCGCGCAGCCGCGGCTCCAGGGCGCCGTAGTCCGGAATGGGTTGCAGGTCCGGGACGCCCCCTGGCCCCACCACGACCTGGGGCGTTCCCGTGGAGGCGGCGGCGTAGACCTGGAGGTCCCCCGCGCCGCTCTCGATGAGACTTCGCCGCGTGCCGTCATGGATGCTACCCATCAACGACACACCCGGCGTCAGCAGCGCCGCCGCGCCTGCCGCCAGCAGCCCCACCACCCAGCTTCGGGGGCGGGCCAGCACACCTTGAACAGTGAGCGACCACAGCGTCACGCAGACTCCTCGGTCCGGTGCCATGCCCGGACAAGACACATGCCCGGGTCGTTGGACGCTACAACGGACGGGGCGGAGGGACTACCGCCTCTCGCTCACGTGGGCTCCAGCACGCGCAGGAGCAGGTCCACCTGCGCGTCGCTGAGCACCGAGATGTCCAACTGCGTCAGGTCCACCACGCGCCGCACGTGCTCCGCCAACGCCGTGGCCGTGGGGTGCTCGAACAGGGCCACCTCGCGCAGTTGCAGGCCGGTGCGCTCGTTGATGCGCGCCACCACCCGGGTGGCCTGGAGCGAGCTGCCGCCCAGCGTGAAGAAGTCAGAACCGACGCCCACGCCCTGGGCTCCGAGCACCTCGTGGAAGGCGTCCATCACCACCGTCTCGAATGGCCCGGCGGCGGCTCCGTCCCCCGCCCCGGAGAGGTCGGCGGCCAGGGCCTCACGGTCCACCGCGCCGTCCGCTCGGCAGGGCCATTCCGGCAGGGAATGGAGTACCGCGTCGGAGAGTCCCTCGGGCGGGACGTCTCCCGGCCGCTGCACCAGGAAGACATGGGCCGCGTCCAGGCCCTGCCCCTCGCCCAATCCCGCCTGACGCCAGGGCCAGGCCGCCCCCACCACGCCTGACAGCAGGTGCGCGGGCATGTGCTCCACCGCCAAGGCCACGGAGGCCAGGGCCTGGGATGGCTCCAGCACCCGGTACCCCGGCGGCGCGGCCCCCAGTGAGCGCGCGAGCCCCGTCTCCCGCACCTGGCTCAGCGATACCGCCACCGCGTGGCGGCCCTGTGCGGTCAGCCGCTCGGCGAACCGTTCGAGGAAGGCCGTGCCAGCGCAGTAGGCCGCGTGGCGGCCCGCGCCCAGCGTTCCCATCAACGACGCCGCGAAGACGCAGACGGCTTGGGGCCTGTCCTTCAAGACGGTCGCGATGGCCCTCGCGCCCAGTGCATGTGCGGCGGCGCCTTGTACCAGTGTCTCCGGCGTCTCGTGCTCCAACGCGACGGGCGTCAGCGTGCCCGCGAAGTGGAAGGCGCCGTCGAGCGACTGACCGAAGTGCGCCTCCGCGTCGCGCACGGCATTCCGAAGCGCGACCTCGTTCGTGACGTCCACGGAGACATACTTCGCGGTGCCCAGCTCGGACTCCAGCGCCCTTGCCTCGGGACCATGAGGGCGCCGCCCCACGAGCAGCAGCCGGGCGTCCAGGCCCTGCCGCAGCTGACGTGCCCACTCACGTCCCAGGCCACCGAGCGCGCCTGTTACCAGGTAGAGCCCTCCCCGCTTGAGGCGCTGGGGCGCCGCGAGCGGTGGCGGCGTCCATGGGGTGAAGACGCGCTCCCAACGCGTGCCTTCCCGCCACGCCACCTCGCGCGCGGCATCCTGGGAGGCGAGTTCGCGGGCGACAGCATGGGCGGTGGCGGATGCATCCGGTGGCGTCCATGCCACCCGCGCTTCCAGCCCCGGAACCTCCGCCGCAGCGGTCCAGAGCAGGCCCGGCGTCAGCAAGGCAGCCAGCGAAGCCGCGTCGTCCCCTCCCGACTCCGGAAGCACCGCGAGCACGCGCACGACCGGAGCGCCCTCGCCTCGCCTGGCCAGGGACTGGAGCGCATGAAGCAGTGGCGCCATGCGAGAGGCCACCGCCGCTTGCGGCACGGCATCCGAGGCCGTGCCTTGAACCGGCACAGCCAGATGCGCGACCGGCGCCGCCTGCATCGCGCCGTCCGAGGCCGTGCCCTGGTCAGGTGCGGCAACGCCCCCGGACACGCCTCCGCCAGGCGCTCTGGCGGCAGCGTCCTGGAAGCGCCCATCCGCAGCCGTCATCTCCCCGCGAAGCACAGACTCACGGACCGCGGGCACCTCCTGCGCCTCCGGCAGCAGCACCACCACGTCGCCACAGGGCACACTGCGCTCCGCAAGGGCCTCAATGGCACGAACGAGCTCACCGCTCGCCTCCGGCGCCACCCGCACCACCTCGTAGCCGTCGGCCTGTTCGCGCAATGCCCCGGCGAAGGCTTCGTCCGCGATGACGACCACGGCACCGCGTGTTCCCACCCTGGTCGCCAGCGGCCGAGGCACCCACCGGGACACCGCCAGGCACGGCGGCATCGTGGCGGGTCCGCCCAGGACGCTCAGCGAGCGGTGATACTCGGCCCCCAGCTCGCCCGCCTCGAAACGGCGCCGCAATTCGGTGCGACCCCGCTTCCCCAGCTCCGTGCGCGGCACCTGCTCGCGCGCCAGGGGCAACAGGTGCGCGACATGGAAGCCGAGCACCCGGCCCACCTTCTCCCGGATGCTCCGCAGCAACTCCGCCAGCGGCGGCGCATCCGGCGTGGGCACGAAGCAGACAGCCAGTTCATCCGTCTGTGCCGCACCGCTCCGCGTCGGGCAGGCCACGGTGTACGACGGCAGCACGCCAGGCACCGACTCCACCACCTCCTCGATGTCCTGCGGGTAGACGTTGTTGCCGTGGAGGATGAGGACCTCCTTCTGGCGCCCCGCGATGGACATCTGCCCGTCCTGAATCACGGCCATGTCCCCGGTGCGAAACCAGCCATCAGCCGTGAAGGAGCGCGCGTTGAGTTCCGCGTCATCCAGGTAGCCGGACAGCACCTGCTCACCCCGGGCCTGCAGGTGGCCGACCTGACCTTCGGGAACCACCGCGTCGGTGTCGTCCACCACACGCAGGGCCGCGCCCACCGGAGGCGGTCCCAGCTCCGTCGCCGCTTCCACGGGATGGGTCCGCACGCCCCGCGTCATCGAGAAGAAGGACGACGTCTCCGCCATGCCCCAGGCCGGGCACACCGCGTCCTCGCGCAGTCCGCTGTCGCGCAGGGGCTCGGAGAAGCGCCGGAGCGTCGCGGGCAGCACGGACTCGCCACCAGAGGCCAGCACCCGCACCTGCTCCAGCCGCCACGCGCGGCGCTCCTCGCGCTCCAGCCGATCCGCCACCAGGCCGTAGGCGAAGTTGGGGGCCCAGCTCATCGTCCCGCCGAACTCCGAGAGCAAATCCAGCCAGCGCAGCACGTCCGCCAGGACGTAGTCGCGCGCCACCAGCACATGGGGCGTGCGGGTGCGCAGCGCGAGCAGGTGGGGGTAGCTCGTCCCCGCCACGTGGTCCAAGGGCATCCAGCTCACGCCCACGTCCCCAGGCAGGTACCAACCGCCGGCCACCATCCCCTCGCCCATCGCCATCAGGTTGGCGTGCTTCAACACCACGCCCTTGGGACGCCCGGTGCTCCCAGACGTGAAGGAGAGGATGGCGGGCGCCTCCGGGTCCACGGCCGCGAGGGGCCCCGGCTCCGCGCCCGACAGGGATTGCAGCGACAGGGCGCGCAGCCCCGCCTCCGACAGCGGCGCCGTGGCCCTCGCCTCCGTGAGCAGCCACGGTGTTCCCAACCGCTCCGACACCGAGATGAGCCGCGCGACGCCAGGCTGCGAGCGCTCCAGCGACGCCGGCAGCGCCAGCGGCACCGGCACCACGCCGCCGAGCGTGCAGGCCCAGAAGCCACGCACGAAGTCGCCCGGGCGCTCCATCGCGAGCATCACCCTGTCACCCGTCTTCGCGCCCCGCGCCCGCAGACCTCCCCACAGCCGGAGCGCCTCGTCCCAGAGCGCGGCGAACGTCAGCGTCTCCCGCTGCCCCTGTACGTCGATGAAGGTGATGACATGACCGGGAGCGTGCGCCACGGCCTGCTGGAGCAGTTCGACGAGCGTCCGCGGCGCTCCCGCGGGCATGCTGCGCGGTCCTGAATCGATGAGGGAAGGCCGGCCTCCCGCATCAATCCGCGCCGGAGCCTGAGCCGAAGACACGGGCGCCACGCCCCCCGCCTTCAGTCGCAGCGCGGCGGGAAGCAAGGCGTCCAGCGGCGTGTGGACCTCCCCGTCCCGCCGGGTCCCCACGAGCGCCACCGCCTCGATGCCCTGTTGCCGGAGCGCGTCCTCCAGGGCCTGAAGCCTCGCGGGCACGGGCGGCATGCTCTGGCGCAGCGCCGCCGCGTCCACATCGCCGGAGTCGAGCCGGGGCAGCGCGTCCACCAGCGCCACGGCGGGAACATCCGGCCCCAGGCGCTCGTGAAGCAGTGCGTCCAGTTCAGCCGCTCGCACCGCGCGCCGAGGCACCACCCAGGCCACTTCGGGCGACACCCAGACGTCACGGACGCGCGCTTCCGCACGCAGGAACTCCTCGACGAGTTGCACCATCGACGCGCGTGATTCCATGTCTCAAGCGTATCAGAGCCGCTCCCGGCCCCGCCGCGAGGGAGCCGGGTTGCACCCGGAGGACGGGTGGGAACAAGCTGTGGGTTCATGGCCGCCCCCCACGAGCCCGTCTCCCTCGCACAGTCACTCCACTTCTGGGCGCGCAACGCCTCCAACGAGTCCGCCCTCTTCCAGACAGCGCTCCGGGTGGGGCTCTTCGACGCACTCACCGTGGAGGGCAGAGGTGAACCACTGCCGGTGGAGACGCTGGCGGAGCGGCTCGGCTGTTCCGCGCGAGGACTCCGCTCACTGCTGGAGCTGTTGGTGTGCCTGGACTTCGTCCGCATGGACGACACGCGCCGCTTCAGCCTCGCGCCCCACACCGCCACCCTCCTGGGCGACTCGGCCTTCCGCCAGCAGCTTCAAGCCGAGCTCCCCTGGTGGGGCCCCATGGGGTTGCTGGCCGACGCCGTGAAGTCCGGCGAGCCGGTGGACTTCGAGGGACAGCGCTGGGACGTCCTCAGCCACCTCCGCGAGCGACTGGTGGCGCCCACGCCGTTCGCCACTCCCGCGCACGAGGACTTCTTCGACCGCTTCACCCGCAGCGGCCTGCGTACCCAGGTTCTCCTGGCCGCGGGACAGAGCGGGTTGTTGGCGGCGCTCGCCGAGGACGTCCGCACGGAGCAGGCGCTGGGCGAGTCCACGTCCACGCGTGCCCCCGGGGTGCTGCTGGAAGCGCTGGCCGTGCTGGGAATGACGCGGCGTCAGGAGGATGGGTGGGCGCTGACACCTGAGGCGAAGACACTGCTGGAAGGAAAGGCCCTGGCCTACCTGGTGCGCTCGCTGTCCGTGTCCGCGCGGTACTGGGAGGCCCTCGGACGCCTGGACGAGACGGTGCGTCACGAGCGCTACGTGCTCGACCTGAAGGACCCCGAGGTGAGCGGGCGCTTCTACGCGGACAACTCCCAGCAAATCACCGCCGTGTTCGCCACCCACTTCCAACTCAGCCGCCGCGCCGCGGCCACGCTCGCGGGCGTGCGTCCGCTGGAGGGCGCCGCGGTGCTGGACATCGGCACCGGCTCGGGCGTGTGGGGCGCGGCCTTCGCGCGCACGTCGTCCTCCACACACGTCACGTACTTCGACCAGGCCATCGTGCTGGAGCAGGTGCGCCGCAACGTCGCGAAGCTGGAGGTCGCGGACCGGGCGCGCTTCTGGCCAGGGAACCTCTTCACCCAGGACTTCGGCGCCGCGGACTTCGACGTCATCATCCTCCCCCAGGTGCTCAACGTGCTGAGCCCGAAGGACGTCCCAGACATCTTCGCGCGCGTGGCCCGGGCACTGCGTCCGGACGGCATCCTCGTCATCGCCGAGTACGTGCTCAACGAGCGCCGCGACGGCCCCCTGGACCACCTCTACTTCGGCTTCCGTCGCTTCATGACGAACGAGGGCGACCTGCTGTCCGCGTCCGAGTACGCGAAGCTGCTCGCGGACGTGGGCCTCACCACCTCCGTCTGCATCCCCCTTCCCACCCAGGAACTGGTGTTCGCCGCGCGAGACGGCGTGGCCCTGCCCACCGCGCTGGCCCCACCGCCCCGACCGCCTTCTGTCTGACACAGCGCGATACATCTGACACAGCGCGATACATCTCCCGCCCCTCGCCTTGCCCGGAGAAGGGTGCCCGGTTAGCGTTCCCCCAGTCCGCCCCCTCGCCCCGAAAGGTCTCCCGTGAGCGCCGCGCCGCAGGAGGACAGCGACGCCCTGCCGTCCCCGGCCGCCCGGCCCGTGCGTGGCGTGCGCCCGACCTCCGTCGCCGCGAGGCTGCGCGCCGAATACGCACGAGAGGTCGCCACGCTCGGCTACCACGCGCACTCCGTGCCCGGCGCGCTGGCCCATCTGGCGCTGCACCTGGGCCTGGCCGTGGCCGCCGCGGCGGCCTTCGAGCTGTTGCTGCCACACGCACCACGTGCCGCCTGGCTCGTGTACCCGCTGCTGGCCTTCCTCATCGCGACGCGCTTTCGCGCGGTGGGCAACATGCTCCATGAGGCGTGTCACGGCATGCTCGTGCGCGGCAAGCGCCACAACCGGAACCTGGGACACCTGCTGGCGGTGCTCGACCTGACGGCCCTGGACCCGTATCGCAGGGACCACTTCAGTCACCATCTCCACCTGGGTGACGCGGAGAAGGACCTGGACTTCCAGCCGCGCCGCCGCTTCGGCTTCGCGGACCCGGACCAGCCCTTCGTGAAGTCACACCTGCTGCGCCCCCTGCTGCTCATCCACCTGCCCGCCTTCATCCGCCCGGTGTTATTCCACCGCGAGGACCCGGTCTGGGTGACGCTGCTGCGCTGGAGCTTCATCGGCGGCCTGCTCGCCGTGGCGCACTTCGTCGTGGGCTGGGACGTGTTCCTGCGCGCCTACGTCATCCCCTACTTCGTCGCCTACCAGGTCATCCGCTACTGGTCGGACGCGGTGGACCACGCGGGCATCATCTCCTCCGCGGATGAGTTCCACCGTTCCCGCAATCACGTCTTCGCGTGGGGCTGGCTCAACCGGCTCGTCTTCCCGCGCAACGACGAGTACCACCTCACGCACCACCTCTTCCCCGCGGTGCCCACGCCCTTCCAGGGGCGCGTGCACCAACTGCTGCTGCGCGACGCGGACTATGCCGCGCGCGAGCATGCCTTCGCGTCCCTGACGCGGTAGCGCGGGCGCTCAGCGCGCGGTGGCGCGCTCGATGGCGTCCAGCGCCTCGGAGAAACGCTCCGGCGCGATGCCCAGTCCCAACCGGAAACCGTGCCCGCGCTCCAGCGGATGTGCTCCGTCCGGCGAGCCCGCCTCCATGGCGCTCAGCGGCAGGACGAACACGCCCACATCCGACAGGGCCTTGAGCAGCGTCTCCGCGCTGGCGTCGTCCCGAGCCTCCCGCAGGCCGATGCAGGTGACGAGCCCGCCCTGGGGCGCGACGCCATAGACACCGCGCGAGCGCTCCAGGAAAGCAGAGAGCGTGGCGCGATTGCGCAGCCAGTCCTCCCGAGCGCGGCGCAACGCAGGACTGTCCAAATCCCGCAGCACCTCGCGCGCCACCCACTCCGTCACCGGATTCACCGTGTGCGTCGTGTAGTTCTTCTCGTTCTGCATCCGCGACAGCATGGCCGTGTCGCCCACCGTCCAGCCGATGCGCAGCCCCGGGCAGCCCAGGCACTTGATGAAGGAGCCGGTGACGAAGTGCCGCGAGCCCGGCCGGTACACGGACGCGCCCAGCACGGACGTCTCCGAGGACAGGAAGCGGTAGTGCTCGTCCCCCACCACCGTGGCGCCCGTCCGCTCCGCCCAGCGCTCCACCGCCGACAGCAGTTCCGCCGTCAGCACCAGGCCGCTGGGATTGTGCGGGTTGTTGATGATGACGGTGTCGGGCTGCTCGCGCTCCAGCCGCTCCAGCCACAGGTCCGCGTCCACGGACGGCACGCCGTTCGCGTCCCATTTCACGGGCAACCGCACCACCTCCGCGCCCTGACGCTGGGGCAGCTCGTAGAGGAGCTGGAACGCCGGCCACGCCAGGGCCACCTTGCGCGGGCGGAGCTGGCGGAACAGCAGCAGCAACGCCTCGCTGGTGCCAGTGGTGATGAGGACGTTGTCCCGCGTGGCGCCCGGGTGCATGGCCGCCACCGCGTCGCGCAGGTCCGCGCGGCCCCAGTTGGGGCTGTCATTCAAAGGCGTGGAGAGGAACACCTCGGCGGCGCGCTCGGCGCTGACGCCCGAGCCGAGGAGCAGCTCGCCCACGGTGACGGGGCGTCCACCGGACTCCCCCAGGTTGAAGCGCGCGGTGAAGCGCGAGCCCTCCAGGTAGTCCTCCATGAAGAAGGTGCGCAGCGGTTCCATGATGCTCCCGAAAAGGAATCAGGCGGAGGGGGCGACGTCCGGCCACGCGACGTCCCCCCGATGAGCGATGACGACCTGCTGAATGGGCATGTCGAAGCCGCGGGCGTCCGTGAGGCCCACCGGCCCCAGCAGCGCACGGAACTCCGGCAGGGACAGCACGTCCCCCTCGTTCGTCACGTATCGGCGCAGCGCGAAGTAGAGCGCGTCCAGCGGGCCGTCGCGCCGGTCCGTCAGCAGGTAGCCGGAGATGAGCAGCAGCCCGCCGGGACGCAACGCCCGAGCCAGCCGGGCGAAGAAGCTCGGGAGCTCCGAGGGCGGCAGCGCGGGGATGATTTGTGGCAGCAGGATGACGTCGTAGCGGGACTCGCCGTAGTCCACCGAGAGACAGTCTCCCGCCCACAGCTCGGAGCGGGCCTCCAGCTTCAGCTTCGCCAGATGGGGGCGCACCGCGTCCAGCACGTGCGGCGAATCCAGGTACGTGACGTGCGTGGTGGGGTCCGCCAACCCGAAGGCCGCGCCCCACACGCCCGAGCCCGTGCCGACGTCCAACACGCGCGCCTGTGCCAATGGCCGCATCGACCGCACCAGCGTCGCGGCCTGCCGGCTCAGCCGCAGGTGCGAGGCGAAGATGCTGGAGATGCGTGAAGCGTTCTCCTGGTAGATGCGCCGCGCCGTCTCCGGGTCACGCAAGTCCAACCGGAAGCGCTGCTCGCGCACCGCCTCATCCAGGTGCCCCAGCGCCTCCCAGTAGGCCATGGTCGCCGGCAGCGCTCGCTGGAAGTACGGAAGGCTCTGGGCGTCCAGCGCCCGGCCCGCGGCCTCCGTGAAGCCCCAGCCTGTCTCCTGTGCCTGGACGATGCCCATCGCCGCCAACGCGCCCAGCAACACCTCCAGCGCCTCCGCCGACGCGCCCACTTCCCGCGCCAGCACCTCCAGCGGCACAGGCCCGCGCACCAGCTTCACCAGCACGTCCAGCTCCGCGGCCGTCACCAACGCCAGCGTGCGCGCGGGGTTGCGGGCGAAGCGGTCATGGAAGTCCCGGGCCTCGGCGCTCGGGATGGATGGCGCGGGCGACAGGAACAGCGCGCGGTACCATCCGAGCACGTCCCACGACTCCCCGCCCCACTCCACGGGACCACCACCGCGCACGGCCTGGGACAGAAGCGCCAGCGGATGCCACCACCGCCGCGCCTCCTTCAGCCTCGTGGTGAACGCCTCGTCCCGGAGGAAGGCCACAGTCGAGGCGCGCAGCGAATACCCCCGCCCCTCCTCCAGGTGGACGAAGCCCAGCGCGACCAGCGGCTCGACGACGGAGCGCGTCCCCCGCCAGGTGCCGCCCACCCGCTTCGCGAGCGTCTCCAGGGACACCGGCTCGCCCGAGCCCGTCTCCGGGAGGTGTCCGAAGAGGCCGAGCGCGAAGGCTGCCTGAAGTGCCGCCGCTTCGTTGCTGGCGTCTCGCGCGTGGAAGTTGAGCTGCTGAACGAAGGCGGGGGACGGCGCGGAAACGGGCTGTGACACGAAGCAGCGCTCCTTTACGTCCAGCGGAACCAACGAAGAGCCAGCAGCAGCGGCACCACGGTCCACGCGGCCAGCACCAACATGGGCGCACCCAGTGAAGCCAGGCCCGCGCCCTCCAGCATGACAGCCCGCAGCGAGTCATTGATGGCCGTGAGCGGCAAGGCGCGGATGACCGGCTGCAACCAAGAGGGGAAGTTTCCGGCCGCAAAGAAGACGCCGGAGACGAACATCATCGGCAGCGAGACGAGGTTGACGAGCCCGCCCACCGCCTCCTCCGTCCGCGCCCGGCTGGCCACCAGCACGCCGAGCGCGGCGAAGCACAGCGCCCCCGCGAGCCCCACCAGCGTCAATGTGAAGTAGCTGCCGAACATCGGCACGCCGAAGAGCCAGCGCGCGAAGGCACAGAAGAAGAGGATTTCCGCCAGCGCGAACCCCGCGCGCGCCAGCATGTAGGACAGGAAGAACTGGGAGCGCCGCATGGGCGTCGCGGCCAGCCGCTTCAGCAGCTTGCCTCCGCGCATCGCCACCAGCGAGCCCGCCACCACCCACAGGCTGCTGGACATCAACGACAGGCCCAGCAGGCCGGGGATGAGGAAGTCGACGTAGCGGTTTCCCGGCTCCGACACCGGCGTGGCCTTCACCACGGCGGGACGCGCGGCGTCTTCCGGCGCGGCGAGCGCCTGCTCCACCAGGAGCCGCGCGGTGCGGCCCTCCGCCTGGCTGGGGTCCACCAGCGCCTCGGGCACCGCGCCCGGCAGCAGCACCAGGGAGAGCTGCCCGCGCGCCAGCCGCCGCCGGGCGGACGCTTCGTCCACGACCTCGGCCGACAGCTCCGGCACGCCCTCCAGCTTCGCCATCAGCGCCGGCGCGCCCGCCCCCTCCGCCACGGCCACACGCACCGGGCCCAGGGAGTCATTCCGGAACGCCAGCCCCAGGAACAGCGAGGTGACGACGGGGAAGATGAACGTCCAGAACAGCACCTCCGGCTGCCGCATCAACATGCGCAGCCGCATCAACACCAACTGGCCCAGGGCGTTCATCAGGCCGCCTTCTCTTCCGCGGACTCGCGCAGGGAGCGGCCCGTCATGTCGATGAAGACATCATCCAGCGTGGGGCGCCGGGTGGACAGGTGCAGCAACTGGCCGCCCCCCGCCGCCACCTCGCGCAGCACCTCCGGCAGCGCCAGGTGCAGCTCCCGCACCCGCAGGGTGATGCGGCCAGCGTGCCGCTGGGCGGCCACCACCGACGGCAGCGGGCGCAACCGCTCCAGGTCCGGCGAGGGCTCCGCCTCCAACTCGATGACCTGCTCCGCGCCCAGCGAGGTGATGATGTCCCGCGGCGTCCCGCGCGCAATCACCCGGCCCCGGTCGATGATGACCAGCCGGTCGCACAGCACTTCGGCCTCATCCATGTAATGCGTGGTCAACACCACGGTGCGCCCGCGCGCCTTGAGCTGCGCCACCACGTCCCACAAGGCGCGGCGCGACTGGGGGTCCAATCCGGTGGTGGGCTCGTCCAGGAAGAGCACGTCCGGGTCGCCCGCCAAGCCCAGCGCCAAGGCCAGCCGCTGCTTCTGGCCGCCGGACAGCTTGCCCACCCGGGCATGGCGCTTCTCGCCCAGTTGCACCAGCCCGATGAGCGCCTCGACCTCCAGGGGGCGTGGGTAGAAGGAGGTGAACAAACGCACCATCTCCTCCACCGTGAGCTGGTCCACCAGCCGCGTCTCCTGGAGCGTCATCCCAATGCGCTCCCGCAGCACCGGCGCGTCCGTCTCCCAGCGCAACCCCAGGAGCCGCACCTCCCCCGAGGTGGCCGTCTGGAGGCCCTCGAGGATTTCCACGGTCGTCGTCTTGCCCGCGCCGTTGGGGCCCAGGAGGCCCACGCACTCGCCACGGCGGATGTCCAGGTCGATTCCGTCCACGGCGGTGACGTCGCCGAAACGTTTGACCAATCCCTTCACCTCGATGGCGAGCTCGTCCTGGTGTGTCATGAATGGGGGGCTGGGGGGCGCGCGGGCGAGTATCGCTCAACACCCGGCGGGTGCCCAACCAACCCGGTGTGGAAAGCGGCGGGGCCGGGCACGTCGGGGTGGTACGGTGCCCCCGTGGCCCTGACCGACTCATTGGAAGCCCGGGTGGACCGGCTGGAACTGCCTTTCAACGAATACGGCGTCGACCCGTACGGCATCTCCAAGTCTCACGTGAAACATGCGCTGCGCGTCTTTGGCGCCATCTACCGCTACTACTTCCGCGTGCGCTGTTACGGGGTAGAGCACATCCCCCCGCGGGGCCGCGGAATGCTGGTGGGCAACCACTCCGGCGGCGTGGCGGTGGACGGGGCCATGGTCCTGACGTCCACCATGTTGGAGATGGACCCGCCCCGGCTGGCGCAGGGCATGGTGGAGCGCTTCCTCCACAACTTCCCCGTGTCCTCGCTGTGGGCCAGCCGCACCGGACAGTTCATCGGGCTGCCCGAGCACGCCAAGCGGCTGCTGGAGGATGACCGGCTGCTGATGATCTTCCCCGAGGGCGCGCGCGGCACGGCCAAGCTCTACAACGAGCGCTACTCGCTGGTGGACTTCGGCACCGGCTTCGTCCGCTTGGCGTTGCAGACGCGCTCGCCCATCATCCCCTTCGCGTTCCTGGGCGGCGGCTCGGCCGTCCCCACGGTGTTCAACGCGTACACGCTGGGGAAGCTGCTCGGCGTGCCCTACGTCCCGTTGACGCCCTACCTGTTGCCGCTGCCGTTGCCGGTGCAGTTGGAAATCCATTACGGCGAGCCGCTCGTCTTCCATGGCACGGGGGACGAAGAGGACCACGTCATCGAGGGCTATGTGGAGAAGGTGAAGCAGCGCATCGCGGGGCTCATCGAGCGCGGCCGCGCGCAGCGGCACAGCCGGCGGATTGGGAGGAACCTGTTGCCATGAGGGTGCTGATTCCAGGCATCTCCGGAGGCATTGCCCGCCAGCTCGCGCTGCACCTGCACGCGCGCGGGCATCAGGTGGCGGGCATCGACACCCGCCCCTGGGCCGAGGCCAAAGAGGCCGGCATCCAGGTCTACCGGGGCGATGTGCGCAAGCGCGCCGCGGAGGACGTCTTCCGCCGCTGGCGTCCCGAAGCCGTGGTGCACATGGCCACCGTCACCGCCTTCACGGTGCCGGGCAAGGAGCGCGGGCGAATCAACCTGGACGGCACCAAGGCGGTGTTCGACCACTGCGCGGCCCATGGCGTGAAGCAGATGCTCTTCGTGGGGCGGCACACCTTCTACGGCGCGGCGCCGGACTCGCCGCTGTACCACTCCGAGGACGAGCCGCCTCGCGCGCTGGAGGCCATTCCGGAGCTGGCGGACCTGGTGGCCGCCGACCTGTACGCGGCCACCGCGCTGTGGCGCCTGCCGAAGATGACGACGGCCGTGCTGCGGCTGCCCTACACCCTGGGGGCCCCCGGCACCGGCACGCTGTCCTCCTTCCTCAAGGGCCGTCGCGTGCCGCTGGTGCTCGGGTACGACCCCCTGTTCCACGTCCTCCAGGAGGAAGACGTGGTGACAGCGTTGACGCTGGCGCTGGAGAAGCAGGTCCGGGGACTCTTCAACGTGGCGGGCCCTCCGCCGATTCCGCTGTCCGTCATCGTCCGGGAGACAGGGCGCAGGGCGGTGCCTTTGCCCGCGCCGCTGCTATCGATGCTGCTGGGCCGGGCCGGCCTCCCCCGCCTGTCAATGGGCGCTTTGGACCACCTGCGCTTCCCCATCGTCGTGGACAACCGCCGCTTCCTGGACGCCACGGGCTTCGAATACCGCCACAGCGTGGCGGACTCGCTGCGCATCTTCCGCGAATCCTCGCCCATCCTCCCCGCGGGGGGCCAAGGACGTTAGACTTCTCCCCGCAGCGGACCTGCTTCCGGGGGGAAGTCCATGTCGGCCGACATCGAGGAAGTGGATGTGGTCATCGCGGGAGGCGGGCCGGTGGGTGTGCTCACCGCCAACCTCCTGGGACTCCAGGGCGTGCGCGTGCTCGTCCTCGAACGGGAGGCCGCGCCGCATGGCCAACCCCGGGCCTTCTCCTGTGACGACGAGGCCCTGCGCATCTACCAGGCCGCGGGGCTGCTCGACGTGCTGAAGCCCGACCTGCGCCAGGGCCGCCACGTCACCTTCACCGGCGTGGGCGGCCAACCCATTGCCCAGGTCCAACTGGGTCAGGTGGACTTCGGCTACGGCCACGCGCCCATCTGGTTCTTCCACCAGCCGCTCCTGGAGAAGGCGCTGCGCGAGGGGCTCTCCCGCTTCCCCGCCGCTGAGCTGCGCACGGGCACCGAGGTGGAATCACTGGAACAGGACGGCGCGGGCGTCACCGTGCGGTACCTCACGTCCGGAGTCCGGCACGGGGTGCGCGCCCGCTACCTGGTGGCCTGTGACGGTGGGCGGAGCACGGTGCGCGCGCTGTTGGGCATCCCCATGGAAGGCCGCGGCGGCCAGGAGCCGTGGATTGCCATCTCCGGCACCGTGGCCGAGGAAGACGCCCCCGCCGAATGTCATGTCGTCTGCGACCCGGTCCGCCCCGGCTTCGTCGGGCGTGGTCCCGTGGGGCGGTTCCGCTGGGAGTTCCGCCTGCGCCTGGGCGAGACGGGCGAGGAGATGACGCAGCCCGGCACGATTCGCCGTCTGATTGGGCCTTATGTGAATCCAGACCGGGTGACGGTGGAGCGAGCGCAGCTCTATAGCTTTCATTCGGTGGTGGCGCAGCGCTGGCGCGTGGGCCGCACCTTCCTGGCGGGAGACGCGGCCCACCTGTTGCCGCCCTTCCTGGGTCAGGGCCTGGTGTCCGGGCTGCGCGACGCGGCGAACCTCGCGTGGAAGCTGGCGTGGGTCCTCCAGGGCCGCGCCCCCGAGGCGCTGCTGGACACCTACGCCGTGGAGCGCCGTCCGCACGTGCGCGCCTTGCTGGAAGCCACCGCGCGGCTGGGCTCCGTGTTCACCGCGCGCAGCACGCCCATGGCCTGGGTACGTGACACCGTGCTCCGGGGCCTCCAGGCCGTTCCGGCCGCGCGCCGCTTCGTGGAGGGATTCCGCTTCAAGCCGGCGCCCGCCATCGAGGAAGGCTGGATGCTGGGCGGCCGCCGCTCGGGTCGGAAGGCCGCTGAAGGCAGCTACCTTCCCCAACCGCGCGTGCGTCGTGCGTCCGGTGAGGAACACCTGTTGGATGACAGCCTGGGCTCCGGCTTCGCCGTGCTGAGCCGGGGCGGCAGCCCGGGGACGGAGGTGGCCCGTGAGCTGGCCGAATCCCTGGGGGCCCGCGCCGTCACCGTGCGCTCCGCGGGTGTCCCGGGCCTGGGCGACAACAGCGTGGAGGACCACACCGGCAGGCTGTCCGAGTGGTTCCGAGAGCACGGCGCCGACGTGGCCGTGGTGCGGCCGGACCGCTTCGTCTTCGGCGCGGTGCCCCTGGCCCGGATGCCCGAGCTGCGCGCGGCGCTGGGCGTGGAAGAGGCCTGAGCCGTTGCACAGACGACAGACATTGCGAGCACGGGGTCCGGAAGACCTCGGGATGCAATCTCTGACTCGCCCAAGCACAATCACTCTCAGCTGTCCACACCTCCCCAGGGGGTTGCATCGAAGTCCATGAGAGGAGCAGGCTTCCAACCCTCCGCGAAGGCAGACCATCGCGCGACCTCGGGGGAAATGGCTTGCACCCACCATTGGATGCAGCGCTTCTCGGCTCACTGGACCGGCATGCCCGGAGACGCGCGCAAGGCATTGCAACGCTGAGCACGCTCGTCGGGCCGCCGGAGCGGGCGCTGACCGTCTGGACGGAGTGGATTCAGCGCCGGGGCTTGAGTGTCGTTGTCGTGGACGGGGATGACGTGCGCGCTGTCGTCTCCGCGTGGGCGGCGGCGCTCGCCAGGGAACGGGACCTGATGGGTGACGCGGAGGTGTTCGTCGTTCGCTCCCAGCCCCAGAACCAGGCACGGACGCTCCAGTTCCAAGGCAAGACGGCGCACCAGCGGCGCGTGTTGCTGGAAGGCCTGACGCCCCCGCAGGGACAGTCCGCCACCTGGGAGCTGTGCCGAGCCCTGCTGGAGAGCCCGGCCCCGCCGCCGTCCGGTGTGCTTCCAGACGCGGTGAGCCAGGCCATTGCGCGCGCGCCGCTGCCGGCCCTCCAAACGCTGATGGCATTGGTCCCCGCCGGAAGCACGCCGGCCCTGCGCGTGCGGGCCGGTCCCTCTGACTTCCGGGCGCTCCGCACCGCCGCGGCCCTGTGCACCGCGGCCCCCGCGCTCACGACGGGCTGCGTGCTCACCGCCGAGGGGCTCGCCGAGCACCTCCGGAGGGAGGAGTCCCACATCCTCGCCATGCTGCGGGAAGGCCGGCTGGACCTAGCCGAGCCGGAGCTCGACGAAGACACCCGCGAGTTCCCCGAGGCCGCGGTGGCGTCCACGCGCGCCCGGCTCCGGCAGGAAGGCTCGTCCGAACAGGTCGTCGCGCTCTACGACTCGGCGGTGCGCACCATCGCCTCGGCCTACCGGGACGCCAATGGCCGCGCCCGGAGCGAGGCGGAGAAGTTCCTGCACGCCCGGCTCCAGGACCATGCCTCCACTCGAGGCCTCTTCGTCCTCAATGGCCATGTGGATCCGGTCGGAGGTGGCCGGAGGCTGGAAGTGGACCTGCTCTGCACGGAGCTGAAGCTGGCTGTGGAAATCGACGGCTACTTCCACTTCCGCAGCCCCGACGGCTTCCGCCGAGACCGGCGCAAAGACGTTGCGCTCCAGTGCTCGGGCTACTGGGTGGTCCGCTTCCTCGCGGACGACGTGGTGACGCGACTGGAAGAGATTCTTGAAACCCTCGACACGTTGATTGCCACCCGCAGGGGTGAGCTCAGCGGGAAGGAAGCATCGAATGGGAAGCGCTGACCACCGGCTGTCAGGCATTGCCTTGTCCTGGCTCATGACGCGCAGCGAGCGGCGCGGTACGCGCAAGGAGTTGGAGGATGCACTCCGGCCCTTCGTGGAGCATCAGCTCAGCCGTGCGGAATGGAAGCTCCGTTTCGAGGCGCTCATGGAGGCGCTGCTGGGCGGAGGAACCGTGGCGGTGCGCGGGCGCAGCGGCTTGGAGCTGACGCCCAAGGGCCGGACAGAGGTGCTGCGCTTCCTCCAATTGGACCAGCCGCCGCGCGGGCTGACGTGGAAGAGGCTGAAGGCCACGCACCTGGTGGCGCGCAGCTTGGACCTGCGGCCATCGAAGGCGGTGTTGGCGCGGATGAAGGGTGCCGACGGCGTGCGCGCCGCCGCGCTTCAGCGCCAGCATGGGCTGGACACCGAGGAAGGCCTCACCCTGGCGCAGACGCGGGACCGGTTGTTGTGGCGGCAGCTCGGCGTCGAGACGGACCGGCCCTTCACCCTGGGCGCGGTGCAGGCCCACCTGCTCGGGAAGATGCTGGACGCGAAAACGATGGACCCGCGCAAGGGCGTGGAGCAGCTTGCGGCGCGTGCGGCGGGCGCCCCCCGCGTGGATGCGGAGGCCGTGCGCCTGTCCCTGATGCGACGGTGGGCTGTTGCGCAGGACGCCGACGCCTCCGAGGACGCGCCGGCGGACCGTGCATCCACGAGTCCAGACGCCCCTCCCTCTCCGGCGGCCTTCGCCGAGCGCGTGCTGTCGGTCGCCCGCGCCCTCCCCACGGGCCGCTTTGGCGAGAACAAGGTCTTCATCTCCCACGTGTGGAAGGCCCTCCAGCCGGAGTGGAGCACCCGCGAGGCATTCGACGCGGCGCTCCTGGAGGCCAACCGAACCCGCCTGTTGTCACTGACGCGCGCGGACCTCGTGTCCGCCATGGATCCGAATGACGTCGCCGATTCCGAGGTCCGGTCCTTCGGCGCCAGCTTCCACTTCGTCGTCGTCTAGCCCGAACCCAGGAGCGCCCCGTGGCCAACGACCCCCGCCTCGATATCTTCCTTGATGACTCTCGCGAGGTCTTCACCAGCGTCGAACAGGGCCAGCACATCTGGCAGGCGGACCCATTCGACGTGGAGGCCCTCAACGCGCCGGCTCGCCGCTCCTTCAAGCGGCTGCTCGACAAGGCGTCCTCGGACACGCCCCCGAGCGCCGGAAAGCTGCTGCTCCTGCTCGGCGAATCAGGCAGCGGCAAGACGCACCTGGTGCGCGCCTTCCGCAACCTCGCGCATGGTCAGCGGAAGGGCTTCGTCGGCTACATGCCGATGACCGTCGATGCGACCCAGTACGACCGCTACATCCTGTCCAACCTCATCGATTCCCTGGACAAGCCGTTCATTCGGGCGGGAGGCGATGACGACAGCGGGCTGATGCACCTGTCGGACGCGCTCATGGCCCAGTGCAACAGCGCATTCGTACTGCACCTGCAGGACGAGAAGATTCTGGAGGATGAAGAGCTGCACGGCACCATCCGGGCAGTGGCGGACGAGCTGCTGCTGGACCCTCGCTTCCGGGAAGTGGAAGTCGACCTGCTGCGCGCCCTCATCTACCTGCATCGAAGAGACCCTCGGCTCAATCGCCGCATCTTCCACTGGCTGCGCTGCGAGGAACTGTCCGAGGCGGACCAGCGCGTCATTGGCAACCTCATCCCCCGGACCGCCGACGATGCGCCGGCGCGGATGGTGGAACACCTGGGGCGACTGATGGGCGGCCTGGGCCAGGCGCTCGTGCTCTGCGTCGACCAGGTCGAGGACGTCAGCGACTTCGAGCAGCGCCCACAGATGGAGAACTCCTTCCGGCGCGCGATGAACAGCCTGGCGGCCATCGCGAGCAAGGTGCCTCGCGCGGTCGTGGTCTTCTGCTGCCTCGCCGACTACTGGGCGAAGATGAAGCCCCTGCTCAACCAGGGAACGGTGGATCGCATCGAGAACGACCCCGAGCCCGTGACGCTGGAGCGGACCGTGACGGCCGAAACGGCCAGGGACCTCGCGGCGCGGCGACTTCATGACCTGTTTGAACAGCGAGGCTTCGCGGTCTCCCCGTCGGACCCGACCTGGCCCATTCCGGCGAACGGCTTCGACGCGCTGGGCGGCCACCGCGCACGCGATGTCCTGGATGAGTGCCGCCGCTACCGCGACCGCGCCATCCAGGACGGCAAGCTGCCCGCCAACTTCCCGCTGCAACGTCCCCAGGGCCCGGGCGTGGCGAAGACACCTTTGGCTCAGCAGCAGCAAGTCTCCAAGCTGGATATGGACCAACTGTGGACGGACTTCCGCGCCACCCTGCGAATTGACCCACCCGAAGAGCCCGCGCGTGTCGCGGAACTGCTGGCCTGGGCCATTGAAGCCGGCGGCAAGGAGCTCGGAGACGCGAAGCGCTTCGACGTCAAGCCCAAGGACAAGGAGATGCTGGACGTCCAGGTCCACCCGGAGGGAAGCAAGCTCCTCGTCGCGCTGTGTGAGCGGGACTCGCGTGGCGGCGGCCTCGGCAGGCAGATGACCGAAGCGCTCAAGAAAGCCGCGGGAAAGACACCTGTGGTGGTGCGGACCACCGACTTCCCTCCAGCCCGCCCCGGCGGTGTCGTCGCCGAGCAATTGGGCGCGCTGCTCCGCAAGGGCGGACGCCGGGTCGTCGTCGGAGACACGGAGCTTCGGGACCTCATGGCCCTGCGCAATTTCCGTGAGAGGCATGCGGGTGAAGCCGCCCTCCTGGAATGGAGCCGGACGGCTCGCCCCATCACCCGGCTCAAGTCCGTGAGCGACATCCTGGGGCTGGAGAAGCCGGACGCCCCGCCCAAGGGTGGCACGGGTGTCCCGATGGGCAATGTCGGAGCCCGGAGCACCGCAACCAAGGCACAGACGGAGCTGTTCAACAGCCCACCGACGTTGCCGTATGGAACGCCTGTCCCGGCCCAAGTCCTCTCGGGAGCGAAGTCCACCCCTCCGGCCCGCGCCGAAACGAGCGCACTGGAGGCGAGAGGCGTGCGCTCCGCCCGCGAGCCCATCGCCGCCCAGCGGGCCAGGCAAGGCCGGGCCGAATCCCTTTCGGATGACCCGTTGCAGGACATCACCATCGAATCGCCGATGCTGACGGGCCGCACCATGACACCGCCCCAGGGAATGAAGCCCCCCATCGGATTCAGGGGCAACGCGAGCCCCGCCGCTCCGACGCCCTCCCCACGTCCCCCGGAAACACTCACAGGACCGCTGCGGATTGGCTCCTCGGAAGGTGTGTTCAGCCAGGTGGTGACCGTGGACCCGTCCGAGCTGACCCGCCACAGCGCCTTCCTCGGCACCACGGGAAGCGGCAAGACGACGCTGGCGCTCAACGTCCTGGAGCAACTGCTCCTCCGCGGTGTGCCCGCCATCCTCGTCGACCGGAAGGGGGACCTCGCCGCGTACGCACGTGACCTCTCCTGGGAGGAACATCTGGACGACCCCGCCCTCATCGAGCGGCGCCGCCTGCTGCGCGAGCGCGTCGAGGTCGCGCTCTACACGCCGGGCCGCTCCGACGGGCGGCCGCTGGCCATCCCTGTGATTCCACGCGGCCTTGAAAGCCTGTCGCCGGAAGAGCGTGAGCAAGGTGTGCAGCAGGCCGCGGACGCCATCGCGGGCATGCTCGAATACAAGACCAGCCCCAATGACAAGGCAGCCCGGGCGCTGCTCACGCAGGCCTTGCGCCTGTTGGTCCAGCGGCCTCCGGGCACTGAACTGACCCTGGAGATGGTCCAGAAGTTCGTCGCGGAGCAGGACGAGTCGCTCCGGCAGGAAACGGGGGGCCTGCCAACCAAGACGTTCGCCAAGCTCGCCCAGGACCTCGAAGTGCTCCGGCTCGACCTCCGCCCCCTGCTGGCAACGGGTGGAGAACGTCTGGACATCAGCGAACTGCTGGGGCTCGGCGCCGCGAGCACACCGGGCAAGACGCGCCTGAGCATCATCAGCACCAAGTACCTGGGAGACCTCAGCCGCGTCCGCTTCTGGGTGTCTCAACTGCTGCTGGAGGCGAACCGCTGGACCAGCCAGCACCCCGCCTCCAGGCTCCAGGCCGTCATGCTCTTCGACGAAGCCGACATCTATCTGCCCGCGACGAGCAAGCCCGCGACGAAGCAGCCGATGGAGAACCTGCTCAAGCGCGCGCGCTCGGCGGGCGTGGGCGTCATGCTGGGTACGCAGAGCCCGGGAGACCTGGACTACAAGTGCCGGGAGAACGTGCGCACCTGGTTCGTCGGCGGGGTGAAGGAAGACAACGCCCTGAAGAAGCTCAAGCCCATGTTCACCGAGGCCCGCATCGATGCCGAAACCCGCCTCCCCGGCCAGAAGCCGGGCCAGTTCCATGTCCTGCGCGAAGGGAAGGTCCAGCAACTGAAGGCGGACCGCTCCGCGATTCGCACCGACCAGCTCTCCGAGGACGAAATCCTCAAGGAGGCACGCCGCACGCTGGAACGCGGCTCACGCTGACCGCACGGAACGTTCATTCCACCGGCCCCCCCTGCCCGGGGGGCCATGGACGACTCGAACTGGACGGAACGTTCCTGGTATCAAGCGCCTCGACATGAGCCGCCCGCCCTCCCCCACGCGCTTCCCGGACCGGACGTCCTTCGAGACGTTCGTGGCCCAGGGCTACAACCAGGTGCCCGTGGTGCGGCGGCTCCCGCTCGGGGCGCTGCGTCCCGTGGACCTCCTGCGAGCCCTCCCAGCGGAAAGCCGGTTCCTGCTGGAGAGCACCCGGGTCAGCGCCGAGGGGCGCTATTCGTTCCTCGGCGCGAAGCCCTTCCTGCGTTTCACCGCGAAAGAGGGACAGTGCTTCATTGATGGCGCGCTCCAGCAGGGTACGCCGCAGGAGGTGCTGCGCTCGCTGCTGCGCCGGTGGCGTGGCGTGCGTCATCCCGGAATGCCGCTCTTCTGCGGCGGCGCGGTGGGCTTCTTCGGCTACGAGGCCGCGCACTGTTTCGAGTCCCTGCCCCGGCACCCACGGGACGACCTGCACCTGCCCGAAATCGACCTGTCATTCATCGACACCTTCCTGACGGTGGACCACCACGAGGGCCAATTGCTCCTGGTGGCCACGGGCTCGGACTGGGAGGACTGTGAGCGCAGGTTGGACGCGTTGGAGGTCCACGTCCGCACCGCGACGCCCACGGCGCCACGCGTGCCACCCGCGATGGATGGGCCCACCTCGGCGTATCGCTCCAACTTCACCCTCGATGCTTACCTGGACGCAGTCGAGCGCGTGCGCGAGTACATCCGCGCCGGTGACACGTATCAGGTCAATCTCTCGCAGCGGCTGGAGGTGGACTTTCCCGGTGAGCCGCTCGCGCTCTACGAGACGCTGTCCGCCATCAACCCCGTCCACTTCGCCAGCTATCTCGAAGGTGACGGCTTCCACGTCGTCAGCGCCTCACCGGAGCGGCTGGTGCGTGTGGAGAACGGCCGAGCCACCACGCGGCCCATCGCCGGAACGCGCCGACGGGGCACGCCCGAAGAGGAAGCGCGCTTCGTCCACGAGCTGCGCACCAACGAGAAGGAGCGCGCCGAGCACGCCATGCTGGTGGACCTGGAGCGCAACGACCTGGGCCGGGTGTGCACCTATGGCTCGGTCGAGGTGACGAAGCTGATGGACATCGTCGAGTACGCCCACGTCCTCCACATTGAATCGGAGGTCGTCGGCCAGCTCGCGCCGGGCGTGGAGCCGCTGGACGTGGTGGGCGCGCTCTTCCCAGGCGGGACGATTACGGGCGTGCCGAAGATACGCACGATGCAAATCATCACCGAGCTGGAGCCACATGCGCGCGGGCTCTATACGGGCTCGCTGGGGTACCTGTCCTTCACGGGTGATTTGGATTTGAACATCGTCATCCGCACGCTGGTGGTGAAGGACGGCCAGGCCTACGCGCAGGTGGGAGGCGGCATCGTCCACGACTCGCAGCCCCGACAGGAATACAAGGAGACGCTCAACAAGGCGCGCTCGCAGCTCCTGGCCCTGGCATCGGTGGGGAGGCCGGGATGATTCTCGTCATCGACAACTTCGATTCCTTCACCTTCAACCTCGTGCAGGCGCTGGGTGCCCAGGGCGCCGAGCTGAAGGTGGTGCGCAATGACGCCATCACTGTCGCGCAGGTCGAAGCGCTCCGGCCCGACCACATCCTCATCTCGCCCGGTCCCTGCACGCCCCACGAAGCGGGCGTGTCCATGGACGTCATCCGGGCCCTGGGCGGGCGGGTGCCCGTGCTCGGGGTGTGCTTGGGGCATCAGTGCCTGGGCCAGGTGTTCGGCGCGAAGGTGGTGCGCGCACCGGTGCCCGTGCACGGCAAGACGGCGACCATCGAGCACTCGGGCCAGGGCGTCTTCCGAGGACTGCCCGCCCCCTTCACCGCGGCCCGTTATCACTCCCTGGTCGTGGACGCGGAGAGCCTGCCGGCGTGCCTGGAGGTGACGGCGTGGCAGGATGGGCTCATCATGGGCCTCAAGCACCGCGAGCTGCCGCGCCTGGAAGGCGTCCAGTTCCACCCCGAATCGTTCCTCACGCCCCAGGGGCCCCAACTGCTCGCCAACTTCCTGGAGCCGGCGCACTGAGCGCACAGGAGGCCGCCATGTTCTCCACGGTCGCGGTGGACGGTGAGGTACGGCGCTGGGAAGAACTGCACCTGCGGGACTTCGCGCAGGGCTTCTTCTTCGGCGCGGGCTTCTTCACCACCTTCCGCATCGAGGCCGGCGAGCCCTGGTTCCTCGCCCGGCACCTGGCGCGGCTGCGCGCGAGCCTGGCCGCCTTCCCCGGCGCCGTCCGCACGCCACCGTCGGAGCACCTCGCGAAAGCCGCGGTGCGCGAAGCGATTGAGCGCTGCCTGCGAGCCGACGCCGCGATGGGCCCCGCGTTTCGAGGTGTGGGCAAGTTGTCGGCAAGTGATGGCCGGGTGCTGCTCACCTTCCGCGAGCACGCCCCAGACCTGGAGCGGATGCACCGCGAGGGACGGGCCCTGGACAGTCAGGAGCCGGGGGCATACCGCCGCGGCGAGCCCACGCTGAATCACAAGGGCCTCGCCTACTTCCGGCAGTTCAGTGTGATGGAGCGCCTGCCCCTGCTCGGCAATGAGGCCGGCGAGGTCTGCGAGCTGCCCACGGCCAACGTCTTCTTCCAGTGCGGTGGGGTACTCGTCACGCCGCCTCTGTCCGCGCCGTGTCTCCCCGGCATCATCCGCGAAGTGCTTCTGGAGGCCGGACATGTGGGGACGCTGCCCATCGTGGAGCGGCCTGTCTCGTTCGCCCAGCTCGCGCAGGTGAGCGCCTGCGTCTTCACCAACTCCGCCCAGGTGGCCACCGGTGTACCGAGCCTCCTCGGCCGGCCGCTCCCCACCAGCCTGGCGCTGGCACAGGGCATCCGGAGCCTCGTCGAGGCCGTCGCGGCGCGCGAGCGCTGAGGCCCACGCGGCGGATGCCTACGGCGCGGGTATCGCCTCGCGTCCGTCCACGGGAGTCGCGCGGCCCACGGGACGGATTTCCCAGACGGTGGACCAGTAGGCGTTCGTCTCCAACCGGGCGACCTCGACGGCCTCGAAGGCAGCCGCGTCGACAGGCGGAGGCCTGGTATCGAACCAGAAGAAACGCTCGTAGGCGGCGCCGTGCCGCAGCAGGTAGGCCCCCAATGTCTGCCGCGTCAGGAAACCTCGCTCGGGGTAGCCATCCGCTACCACGGGGGCACGTGAGAAGGGATGGCCCCACCAGAGCTGCGGCCCCAGGAGCAGGTCCCGCTCGGTGACGTGGGCCTCTACCCACGCCGGCAGCGGGGCAACGCGCTCGCGAAGGTGTTGCAGCCCTAGCCGGGGCTGACGGACGCGCGCGTGCAGCGGCGCCCAGAGGTGTCCCGCCACCACCACCACGCCAGTGATGATGAGCACCGGAGGTGACATCAACCGGGAACGCTCCACGAGCGACACCAACACCGCCGCCGTCACCGGCACCAGCCCCACGCCCAGCGGCGCCAGCAGCCGGCCATCCAGCGTGTCCATCTGCGTGCGGGTGGCCGTCCAGAACAGGCCCACGACATACGACACGGCCATCAGCGCCGCGGGCCGCAGCCGCTCCAGCGATGCATCCGGCGGGCGCTCCCCCCGAACACCGCGCAGCGCGGGCATCAGCAGCCACACCGTGGCCGCCACGCAGAGCACACCGAACGCGCCGAAGGACGCCTCCCCCAACAGGGTCTCCACCCCACTGAGCAGCGAGGACAAGAGCCCCGCGCCACGTGGTGCCCTCGGCGGCCCCATGGCGCGGCCGAACAACACACCGTTCCGGACGAACCACGGCGCCACCACGAGTCCGAGCCCCGCACCCAGCGCCAGTGCATGCACGACATGCCGCCGCGGTACCCCCGCCTCACGCGCCCGGACGAAGCGCCACAACAGGAGCCCGGGCAGGACGAACAGCGCCGCGTAGCGAGTCAGCACCGCCAGGCCCAGCAGCGCCCCCACCAGGAAGGAACGGCCGACACTGTCCGCGCCCCGGACCTCCCGCGCCAGGGCGAGCGCGAGCAATGCGACGCACAAGGGCTCGGACCACGCCGCCGCCGCCACGTGCCCGAAGGGACGGTAGAGGACGATGAGCACCGCGCACGTCCAGATGTAGCGCGCGCCCTGTCCCTCGGGAGCCATGGAGAAGAGCGCCGCGGCGAGCACGGCGAAGCACAGCAGGTGAAGGGTGATGACCGCCGCATCCGGCCCCAGCCACAACAGGGCGGCCCAGGCCATGGGAAACAGGGGCGGCCACAAGTCCAACGGCCGGGGCATGGCCGTGTCCACCGCGAGCAGCGTGCCCGACAGCCCCGAGCCCGACAGCAGCCCACGCGCCACGGAGAGGTAGTGCAGCGAGTCCGGCGTGTACTCGACGCCCAGGCAGAAGAGGCTGAAGGCCGCCGTGACGCCGAAGACACCGAGCCAGAAGGCCCGTGCGGGGAAGCCGCCACGCGCACGGGCCACGGAATCGTCCATGGCCCCGGAGTCTACACGCGGCGGGTGCGGCCTCAGGAGACGGAGAAGGACAACCCCTGGGACACTTCCTCGTCCGTCAGCAACCGCCACGCGCCCTCGGGCACGTCCAGCGTCACGCCGCCCACGGCCTCGCGGTGCAGGGTCCGCACCGGATGTCCCACCGCCGCCAGCATCCGCTTCACCTGGTGGTTGCGCCCTTCCGTCAGGGTGAGCTCCACCACGTCCGGCGCGCGCAGCCGGGCACCCGCGGGCCGCGTCGGGCCGTCCTCCAGCACCAGGCCCTCACGCAGCCGGCGGAGCGCATCCTCCGGTGGCGGCCCCACCACGCCCGCCACGTAGCGCTTGGGCAGGTGCCGCTCGGGCGACGTCCCGTGTTGGACCAGACGTTCGTCGTTGGTGAAGAGCAGCAACCCCGTGGTGTCCCGGTCCAGACGGCCCACCGCGAGCCACTCATAGTCGCGCAGCGGTTGGGTGAGCCGCTCACGCAGACACTCGAACACGGTGCCCACGCCCTCCGCGTCCGAGCCGTGCACCACCAGCCCCGCTGGCTTGTGGAACATCAGCGTCAACACGGGCGCCTCCAGGTTCCGCACCAGCCCGTCCACCCGCACTTCCATCTCCGGACGCACCGGCGCGAAGGGCTCGTGCTCCACCCGCCCATCGAGCGTCACCCGTCCCTCACGGATGGCCGCTTCCGCCTGGGCGCGAGGCATCACTCCGGCCTTCCCCAGGGCCCTCGCCAACCAGTCCGACCTTCCGGAGGGTTGCACGTCCTCCGGCCCCCTCCGGCGTGCCGCTTCCAGCCACCTCGGGGTCCGCTGCTTCCGCGCCATCCACCCACGTCCTCTCTCATTCCACCCACCTTCGCCCGCGCCCTCCACCGCCCACCCTGCCTGCGTACCAGGCTCCGTCCAGGCCAGCCATGCAGCATGTCTACCTTCTGAGGCGAAGGCACGCGGGGACGATGACCTGTGAAGCCCTCGCGACAGTTTCCCCCCCTCGGAACCTGAAGGAGTCAGCATGGGAAGCGTCATTGACGGCAGCATCCAAGGCAGCGGGTACGGGCAGCGCTCGAAAGAGGGCTCTCGCATCGCCCGTGGCGAGCCCGGCACCTCCGGAATCGCGCAGGCCGGCAAGGAGCAGGCGAAGCAATTGGGCAGCGCCGCGAAGAAGCGCGTCTACCAACAGGTGGAGAGCCGCCGGGGTGACGTGGCCAAGGGAATGCGGGGACTCGTTTCCACGCTGGAGAGCATCTCGGGCAGGGAGGAGGCGAAAGTGGCGCGGCCGCTGCTTGGCAGCGCGGCGGGACTGCTTCGCCGCACGTCCGACCGGCTGGAGAACGAAACCACCGAAGAGCTGCTCGCGGATGCCCAGACACAGGTCCGCGAGCGGCCCGGACTCTTCATCGCGGGGTGCGTGGCCGCGGGCTTCGTCCTCGGCCGGCTCATCAAGTCTTGAGGGAAGCGCCCAGAATGGAACCCACGATTCCCCACCGGGACGCAGACGGCTTCGGAGCGCTCTTCTCCGAGTTCACCGAGCAGGCACGCCGACGGGTCCGCGCCGAGCTGCGGGAGGAGGGACAGCAAGCGCCTGGCGGCACAGGGCGCTCGAATCAGGAAGCGTCCGACACCTCCAGCGTCACCGCGAGCCACATCGAAACGACCCGCTTGGAGGATTCAGGAAAAACGCGCTGATGGGCGGAACTCCCAGGAGGAGGCGGACCTGAACCCGCGACGTTGAAGGTGCGAGGCGCCGGGCCCAGGCAGGTGGGCTGCGCCCCTGGAACCAGGGGTGTGCCCACTGCCGTTTGACTCAGCCTGAAGCCTCTGCCATGTGCGCCGCCGTGGCCGTCCCTCCTGAACTCCGCACCGCCGTCAGTCATCCCCCGCCGCCGGGCCCCGCCGTCGCCTTCACCATCCGGCTGGGCGAGGCGCTGCACCGCTACGGCACGCCCGCGCATCGCCTGGAGCTGCTGATGCAGCGGGTGTCGGAGCGCTTCGGACTGGAGGGGCGCTTCTTCTCCACCCCCACGTCCATCTTCTCGTCCTTCGGGCCGCCGGAGGCGCTGCGCACCTCGCTCATCCGCGTGGAACCGGGGGACATGGACCTGGAGCGGCTGACGCTGCTGGACACGTTGGCGGACGACGTCATCCACGGTCAGGTGCCCCCGACGGAAGGGGCCCAGCGCGTGGACGCCATCCTCGCGCAGCCCGAGCGCTTCGGCCCCGCGCTCCAGCTCCTGTGCTGGACGCTCGCGGGCGGCGCCGCGGGGCGGTTGTTCGGCGGAGGCCTCAAGGAGATGGCGGTGGCCGCGTTCAGCAGCCTGCTAATCGGCACCCTGAACGTGCTCACCCGGAAGCAGCCCTCCACGGCCCGGGTGTTGGAGCCGGTGGCCGCCATCCTGTCCTCCGCCGTCGCCGCGCTGGCCGCGAGCCTGATGGGGCCGCTGTCCGCGCAGGTGGCCACGCTGGCGGGCCTCATCGTCCTGCTCCCCGGCCTGTCCCTGACGGTGGCCATCAACGAGCTGGCCACCCGCAACCTCATCTCCGGCACCTCACGGCTCACGGCGGCGGCGCTCGTCTTCCTCCAGTTGGGCTTCGGCGTGGCCCTGGGCAGCCGGCTGTCGGTGGTGCTGCCCGAGCCGCCCGTGGCGCCGCTGCCGCCCGCGCTGCCGGACTGGACTCAGTTGCCCATGCTGCTGGTGGCCATCTTCGCGGTGTGCGTGCTCTTCCGCGCGCGCCCCAGGGATTGGGGCTGGATTGCCGGAGCCTGCACCTTCGCCTTCGCGGGGGCCCGTCTGGGCTCGCTGCTGCTGGGGGCTCAGTTGGGCGCCTTCGTGGGCGCGCTGCTGCTGGCCATGGGCAGCAACGCGCTGGCCCGGCTGCGCAACAAGCCCTCCATCACCACGCTGGTGCCCGGGCTCATGCTCCTGGTGCCCGGCAGTGTGGGCTTCCGCAGCCTGTCATCCCTGCTGGAGCGGGACGTGGTGGCCGGCGTGGACACGGCCTTCTCCATGCTGATGGTGGCCGTGGCGTTGGTGGCCGGACTGCTGTCCGCCAACGCCCTGGTCCCCACGCGCAAGGTGCTCTGACTCAGCCCAGGCGGGTGACGTACACCGCCACCAGCGTCAGCAGGAAGTAGTGCACCAGTCCGCCCGCGCCGGCGTAGTCCTTCGCCAGCCGCTGGCCGAAGAAGAGCGCCACCAGCGACACCGCGGAGAGCAGCGCGCCCCAGAAGGCCAGCGTCGCGCTGCCCGTGGCCACCAGCGACACCAGCCCCGCGGCGCTGAGCGCGCCCGCCGCCAGCTCCAGCACGGTGACGGTGGCCAGCATCAGCGGCACCACGCCGCGCAGGGGGCTCTTGGAAAAGTGGCCCGTGAGCCAGCCCAGGTTGCCCTTCCAGTCGATGACCTTGTCGAGGCCAGACTGGAGGAAGAGGATGGCCAGGAAGACGGCGCAGAGCGCCTGGAGCAGCCAGACAGTGAATTGGGTGGATTCGAAGGGCGGCATGGCGCGGCCACTCTAGCCGCCCTGGGGCCGGGCCCAAGCCTTCTTGGCAGGACAGCAGGCGGGCAGGCAAAAGCGCCTCCCGTCCCTACCCTTCTGTGATGGCCGCCCTACCTTGACGGGTATGGCAACCGAGCAGACCGCCCGGCGGGTGTTCACTGGCCTCATCATCCTTTCCATCATCCTGCTCGCCCTGGTTGTCCGCCCGTTCGCCAAGGCCTTCTTCCTGGCGGCGGTGCTCGCGGGAACCTTCTACGGCCTCTACTCGCGGCTGAGCCGGAAGCTCCGCGGACACAACAACCTGGCGGCGGGGGTCATCGTCTCGGGAGTCATCCTGGCCCTGCTCCTCCCCCTGGGTGGTCTCACGGCCTTCATCGTCACCGAGGTGTCGGACGGCGTGAAGTTCGTCTCTGACACGGTGCAGCGGGAAGGGGTGGAAGGACTGATTGGCAAGATTCCCAGCCCCGTGCGAGGCCCGGTAGAGAGGCTGCTGGAGCGCATCCCCCTGGAGCAGGCCCAGCTCGACGAGACGCTCCAGCAGCAGGTGAGCACCCAGGGCGGCACAGCGGCGCGGGCCGTCACCGGCGCGGTGGCCGCGACGGGCTCCATCGCGTTCCAGACGGTGATGATGCTCATCGCCCTCTTCTTCCTGCTGACGGAGGGCGCGCGGCTGGTGAGTTGGGTGGAGAGCGTCTCGCCCCTGCGGCGCGGCCAGACGCGTGAAATCCTGCGGGAGTTCCGCAGCGTCTCCGTGGCGGTGCTCGTCTCGTCGGTGGCCACCGCGGGCGTGCAGGCGGCGGCGGCGCTCGTCGGTTTCCTCATCGCCCGCGTCCCCGCGGCGCTCTTCTTCGCGGGCGTGGCGTTCTTCATGGCGCTCATCCCCGCCGTGGGCGCCGCCATCGTGGTGCTGGTCGCCGCGGCGCTGATGTTCTTCAGCGGCCACCCGTGGGCGGCGCTGTTCCTCGCCATCTGGGGCACGGTGGTGGTGGGGCTGGTGGACAACATCGTGAAGCCGCTGCTGGCCAGGCGCGGCATGCACCAGCACGCGGCCATCGTCTTCTTCGCGCTGCTCGGAGGCCTGGCCGCGTTTGGCACGGTGGGCCTGCTGTTGGGGCCCCTCATCGTGGCCTTCTTCCTGGCCCTGCTGCGCATCTACGAGCGCGACTACGGCCGGCCCACGCCGCGCCCCGGAGACCCGGCCACGCCCGGAGGTCCGAGCGGCGACGAAAGCCTCATCATCCGCCCGTCCGTGCTGTCGGCGGAGACGCGCGAGCGCGTGCCCCTGTCGCCCACGCCGCCGGAGAACCACTGAGGCTCCGCTGAAACAACACGGCCCTGCTTCCCGCGCGAACGGGAAGCAGGGCCGCGACACTTCAAGCGGGGAGGCTCAGAACGCCGAGCCGTTGACGCGACGGCCCGGCGAGGACTGCAGGCTGGACAGGCTGGTGTGCAGCACGAAGGTCGCCGTGGCGCCCAGGTCCGGGCTGCGGTTGGCGGACACGCCATCCGTGCCACTCACACCGGAGGACAACACCGCGGACTCCACCACCGTGCCAGTCGCCGTCTTCACGGTGACGGTGTCACCGCTGTTGGACAGGCCCAGCGTGCCCGTGGAGGCGGACACCGCGTTGGGCGTGCCGGCCGGGATGCCCGCCGCGCCGCCGAACACCACGATGACGCCGCCCGCCGCCAGCGAGGTGCCACCGGGGAAGGTGTGACGCAGGCTGGCCGCGTCGGACACCGTCCACCCGCTCAGGTCCACCGCCCCGGTGCCCGTGTTCACCAACTCCACGAACTCGCCCGCGACGTTCGAGCCCGGCTCGTTGACCATCACCTCGTTGATGATGACCTTGCCCGTGCCGCCCGTCGGCACCGTGGTGATGGTGAAGGCCGCGTTGCTGAGGTCGCTGACGCTCGCGTTGGACGCGTCGCTGATGCGGACCTGCGCGGTGGTGGTGGCGCTGGACGGCACCGTCCACGCGTAGCTGCCCGCGGAGGCGGCCGTGCTGGCGGCCAGCGTGCTCCAGGTGCTGCCATTGAGCGTGTACTCCAGCTTCACGTTCGTGACGCTGGTCGACGTCCAGGTGATGTCGCGCACGCTCCCGCCCGCCCAGCTCTCACCGCCGTTGGGCGACGTCACCGTGACGGAGGCATTGTTGCCGGGCGAGCTGTCGCCCGGGATGAGGAAGTCCTTGATGACGGCCATGTGCTGCATGCCAGAGGCCCCGCTGTCACCGGACAGCGCGGGCGCGATGTCGCTCAGCGGCGAGTAGACGCGCGTATCCACCACCAGGCCGTTGGTGAAGGTGCTGCCACCGATGACAACGGGCGTCTGGTACGCGAACAGGTCGCTGTCCACCAGCACGTGGTCATACGGGGCGTTGCGGCCCGCGTTGGTGTTGGTGTTGCCATTCTTGTCCGCCGGGTGCGGGCCCGCCGTGCGCACCACCTGGGACAGCGTGCTGAATGCGGACTCGTTGCGGCTGCCGGTGTTCAAGTCTCCGCCGATGACGAGGTAGTCGCCCGCGGGGATGTTGGCCTTGATGCGGCTGACCAGATTGCTGGCCTCCGAGTTGCGGTTGCTGCTGCCCGTGGTGAGGAAGTGCACGCTCACCGCCCAGAGGTCCTTCGGGCCCGGCACGTCGATGCGCGCCCAGGCGAAGTCGCGGTTGGAGACGTACGGGTCATCCCACTCGCCCGAGGCGATGATGGGGTAGCGGCTGATGATGCCGTTGGGAATCTGCGCCCCACCCTCGCGGTAGTAGTGGAACTGCGTGCCGAACGTCGTGTCCACGAAGCCACGGATGTCCGCCGCGGAGTTCGACTTGTAGTTGAACTCCTGAATCATCACCACGTCGGCGTCCGTGCCCTGGAAGATGCGGATGCCGTGGCCCGGGTCGTAGTCCTGCCCGTTGCCGCTGGACGTGTTGGCCGCCACCAGGCGAAGACGGACCTCACCCAGCGCGTCCTGCCGCTGCCCGACTTCCGCGCCGTCGAGCCCCACGGACTCCAGCGCCGTGTCCTCGCCACCACACGCCGCGAGCACCGCCAGCAACAGCGCGGCGACATGTCGCCGCCAGTTCGACTGCACATGGCTTGAAGGAGTTGCGTCGTCACGCATGATGTCCGGTCCTGCCCCCTGACAAGGAGCTGTTGAGTGGTCGGATGAGACATCCACACGCTACCCGATTCACAGGGAATGCGATGCTCACCCGTTTCCTTTATCGAGCGGAACGCAGACACGTTGCGTGAAACATCGGTGAAACCGTCTGGGACGGGCACTACAGCGTGGCGGCGGCGGACAGGGCGACGGCGAGATAACGAAGGCCCTTGCCGAGCGTGACGAAGAAGACGAAAGGCAGCGGGCGCACCCCCAGCATGCCGCCGGCGATGACGAACGCGTCACCCACCACGGGCATCCAGGACATGATGAGCGCGGGCGCGCCCCACTTCCGCGTCCAGGCCTCCACGCGCTGCATGCGAGGCCCCTCCTTCTCACGGCGCCGCGCGTACCAGCGCCCCAAGGCGCCTCCACCACCACCCGCCACCCACCGGCCCAGCACGTAGAGCGACAGCGCGCCCAGCACGTTGCCCGTGGTGGCCACTCCGATGGCGGTAACGGGCGCCGTCCCGCCGTAGACGAGCGCGGCCAGCAGCGCCTCCGACGGCACTGGAACCACGGAGCCCGCAAGCATCGCGACGAGGAACAACCCCGGGAGGCCCCAGGTGGCGAGTACGGACGGGTCGGGCATCAACGATTCGAAGGTGAGAGGCCCCAAGCCTGCCATGCCCACCGCCGCGGCGCACGCATTCAGACACCCAGGGCGCAAGACCTGCGCCCCCTCCCACCCGCGCGCAAGGATTGCGCCCCATCCCCGCCCGCGGACAGGTGCCCCAGGGGAGAAAAGGCCACGGCGCAGCGCTTGCTAAGGGGAGGGGCATACACCCGAAAGGGAAGGAACGCCGCGCCCATGAGCAGCACCATCGCCCCAGTCCCAAGCCCGAGCCAGAGCTCCGACCTCCGCCTCGTGCCGGTGGAGATTGCCCCCGAGACGTTCTGGGTGGGCAAGCGCGAGCCCGGCAACATCTTCTACGCCAACCCCTACCTGCTGCGCTTCCGCGGTACGGACAAGAAGACGCAGCGGCCCACGGAGTTCAACCTCCTCATCGACCCGGGCTCGAGCAGCGACTTCTCCACCATCCACACCAAGGTGACGTCGCTCATTGGTGGCATGGAGCGGCTGTCGGCCATGTTCATCAACCACCAGGACCCGGACGTGGGCTCGTCGGCGAGCATCATCTCCGCGCGCTACGCGCCCCGGGCCGGGCTGCTGTGCTCGGAGGACACCTGGCGGCTCATCGTCCACCAGAACCTGCCGCGCCACCGCTTCATCCCCACGGAGAAGTTCGCGCAGGGCCTCAGCGTGCCCACGGGCCACCGGTTGCTGCCGGTTCCCTCGCCCTTCTGCCACTTCCGCGGCGCCGTCATGCTCTATGACCCGCAGACGCGCGTGCTCTTCACCGGAGACCTCTTTGGCGGGCTCACCGACTCCAACGCCAAGGGCATCTGGGCGGACGAATCCGACTGGGCGGGCATCCGCGCCTTCCATCAAATCTACATGCCGGTGAACTCCGCGCTGCAACGCACGGTGGCGGCCATCCGCAAGCTGGAGCCGGGCGTGGAGATGATTGCGCCGCAGCACGGCCGCATCATCCGGGGGCCGCTGGTGCAGCAGTTCCTGGACCGGATGGAGAAGCTCCAGGTGGGCCTGGACATCATGGACGAGGCCCAGGACCGCACGCACCTGCAGGCCTGGAATGCCGTGCTGGACCGGGTGGTGTCGCTGGCGCGCGGCTACCTGGGTGACTCCGTGGAGGCCAAGCTGGCCGCGAGCCCGGAGCTGTCGGACACAGCGCAGTACGACGGCACGCGGCTGGTGGTGAGCCGCCTGGGCAAGTGGACGCTGGAGCACGTGGTGGACCTGCTGTGCCACGGCGAGCCGCCGGAGATTGCCGGCCCCATCATCGTCGAGGCCACCAGCGCCGCGGCCGAGTACAACCTGCCCACGCCGCACCTGGACATCGAGGGCGTGGGGGCACCGTCCCACGTTTCGCTGCTCGACCCCTGACAGCGACGACGCAGACGAGGGAGGCCGAGGTGCACTCGACCGACGACGAAGAAGGCGTGGCGTACCTGGGGGGTGCCGCGCCGGAGCCGCAATTGCGGGTGACTCCGCCGCCGGCCATCGTGAAGCCGCCGCCCCGCGCCGGCCTCCCCCCTGTCCCGCAGCGGATGGAAACCCCTCCCGACGCGACATTCCATCCGGTGACGCCACCACCGGCCCTGTCGCTCGGGGAGACCCTGCGGCCAGTGACGCCCATGTCGCCGCACGGCACGATGCTCCAGGGCATCGTGGTGCCCGCGCCCTCCAGCGTCGTGCGAGGCCTGGTGCCCGGCCAGACGGTGGCCCAGCGATACCGCGTGGAGCGCTGGCTGGGCGCCGGGGGCAGCTCTACCGTGTACGAGGCCACCGACCTCCACCAGGACATGCGCGTGGCCCTCAAGGTCCTCGCGGTGCCCCATGCGGATGCCGCGATGGTGGCGCGCTTCCGCCAGGAGGTGGAGCACGCCCGGGCGCTGGAGCACGTCAACATCCTGCGTGTCTTCGATGCGGGCGTGGACGGCGAGCGGCACTTCCTCACCGTGGAGTTGCTGGATGGCGTGGATTTGCGTCAGCGGCTGCTGGAGCGGCGCGCCACGTTGGCGGAGGCGCTGCGCTGGCTCACCCACGCGACGGTGGCGCTGGAACACGCGCACGGCCGGGGCGTGCTCCACCGCGACGTGAAGCCCGCCAACCTCTTCATCACCCGCACCGGCGTGCTCAAGCTGATGGACTTCGGGCTCGCCAAGAGCACGCACGTCATGGGGACGACGGCCCAGGGCGCGGTGCTCGGCACGCCGGAGTACATGGCTCCCGAGCAGGTGACGGGCAACCCCGCGGTGTCACCCGCCACGGACCTGTACGCGCTCGGCGTGGTGGCCTACGAGCTGTTCACCGGACAGCTTCCGTTCCGCCACCCGGAGCCCGTGCCGCTGATGTTCCTGCACGTCCAGGAGCGCCCCGTCCCGCCGCGCACATTGCGACCGGCGCTGCCGGAGCCCTTCGAGCGCGTCGTGCTGCGGCTGCTGGAGAAACGCCCCGACGACCGCTACCGGTCCGCTGCCGAGCTCCGCACCGCGCTGGCGAAGCTGTGGCCCCACGCACTGAATGGTGATGCGTCGGTGGCGGCACGAGCACCGGCGCCGCCCCTCGCGCGCGCCCGAGCACCGGGCCCGGGAGGCGGCACGGGCTGAGAGAAACGTGCCCGCTGTCACGCCCCCGATGCCGCTGGCTCCGTCCTGCCCGGAGCCAACAGCGCCAACCCGAGCGCCGCGACGGCCGTGAGTCCAGCGGCGATGCCGAACTGCAGGGCGAAGTGCCCGCTGGCCAGCGCGAGCAACGCCACCGCCAGTGAGCCGCCCAGAAGCCGCGTGGCGTAGAGCGCGCTGGTGACGATGCCCCGGTGGTGCCAGGGCGCGCGGGACTGCGGTCCAATCAGCGACGTGCTGGCGGCGGGCCCCAGCCCCAGGCCGAGCACCGCCAGCCCCATCAGCGCCGCGGGCACACCCCAGCCCCGTGCGGCGGCCAATGACAGCCACCCGGCCCCCAGCGCCGCCACCGCGAAGCCCACGCCGGCGCTCAGTCGCATGCCTCCGCGCACCAGCAGCTTCACGCCGAAGGTGGAGCCCACGGACCAGCCCAGCAGCATCGGCAGCAGCGCCAGTCCCGCCGCCAGTGGCGTGTGACCGCCTTGCTCCGTCATCCACAACGGCACCCACGCGGCCATGCTGTACAGCAGCGAGCCGCCCGCGATGCCGCCCACGATGCCGCTGAGCACCGCGCGATCTCTCAGCAACTCCGCCGGAAGCAACGGAGACACCGTCGTGCGTTGCTGCCACACCAGCAGCCAGCCCGCGCCCACGGCGGCCAGCGCGCAGGCCCACCGCAGGCTCGCGGCCCCCGGCTCCAACGAGAAGAGGAGCAGCGCCGCCGAGGAGCCCGCGAGCACGGGCCCCCACCGGTCCATGCGGACCTCCGGACGGCGAGGCGGGTCGCGGTAGGAGAGGTACAGCAGCGCCGCGGCGAACAGGCCCACCGGCACGTTGACCAGGAACACCCAGCGCCACGAGGCGTGCATCACCAGCCAGCCGCCAATGAGCGGCCCCACGACGTTGCCCGCGCCCCAGGCCCCTGTGAACAGCCCCTGCACGGCGACGCGCTCACGCAGCGTGTAGAGGTCGGCGGAGATGGTGAGCGTGGTGGGCTGCAACGCGCCCGCGCCCAAGCCCTGGATGACCCGGAAGGCAATGAGCCCCGGCACCGAGTCCGCCAGGCCACACAGCGCGGAGCCCACCAGGAACAACCCCATGCCCGAGAAGAAGACGGGCTTGCGTCCCAGCCGGTCCGCCAGCTTCCCGGAGACGAGCACGCCGACGGTGGAGGCAAAGAGGAAGGCGGAGAACACCCACGAGTAGAGGTGCTGACCTCCCAGCTCCCGGGTGATGGTGGGCATGGCACTCGTCACGACGGTGCCTTCGAACGCGCTGACCACCAGGGCCAGCAACACCGCGCCTGTCGCTGTCCGCCGCGCCACGCCTGGACGCGCGCTGACCATGGGCTCCGCTGTGACGCCGCTTCCGTCCATTACCTCTCTGTACGCCCCAGGCCCCCATGCGGAAACCGCATCTTCCGCATAGGCTTTTTGCGGAATCCGCATGACCTCCGAACAGCTCCGAGCCTTCCTCGAAGTCGCCCGGGCGGGACGCCTGGCCACCGCCGCGCGTGGGCTGGGTCTGTCCCAGTCCGGCCTCTCCCGGCAGCTCCAATCACTCGAGGCCGCCCTGGGCACGCGCTTGCTCGTCCGCACGCCAGGGGGCACGGTGCTGACAGACGCGGGAGAGCGCTTCCTGCCTCATGCCCAGCGCGCCCTGGACGCACTGACGGCGGGCACCTCGGAGCTGGAGCGGCTGTCGGGGACGCCACACGGCGTGGTGTCGCTCGGCACGCTGCATACCGTGGGGGCGTACCTGCTGCCGGACATCATCCCGGCCTTCGCGCGCCAGTTCCCGGAGGTCCGGCCTCGGCTGAGCGAGGGACTGGCACCGGCCATGGAGGAAGGCGTGGCACGCGGCGCCCTGGACCTGGCCATCCTCTCCCTCCCCGTGCGGCGCGCGGACCTGGTGGCGCAGCGACTGTGGGAGGAGTCCCTGGTGCTCGCCGTCCCGCGTGGACACCGGCTGACGAAGTCAGGCAAGCCCGTGACGATGGACGAGGCCGTGGAAGAGCCCTGGGTCGTCATCCCCGGCATGAGCGGCACCCGAGCGATGGAGGCCGCCTGTGAGGCGCGGGGCGTGACACCCCGCCTGGCGGTGGAGACGGACAACGCGGAGGCCATGCGCCGCATGGTGGAGCGCGGCCTGGGCGTGGCGATGGTGCCGCAGTTGATGGCCCGAGACCACCATGCCCAGGGCTTCGATGTGGTGCCCCTGGCGCGCGCCGGGGTGAAGCGGCAGGTGGCGCTGATACACCGGGGAGAGGGCTACCTCACGGCCGCGGCGCGGGCGCTCAAGTCCTTCATCGTGGAGAGCGTGCGCGCCATGCCCGAACCCTGGGGCACGAGGAAGGCGGCTCCAGGCGCTCGGGTGCGCTAGCGTGCCGCGGCCGATGGCGCCGTCTTCACGAGGCGAGGCCCATCGGGACACGGAGACGCACGATGGCCCGGACGGACAGCTTCGTTGAGTACACGGTGGAACTGCTGGAGAAGCTGGGGCCCGTGAAGTCCCGGTCGATGTTCGGCGGCTGGGGGCTCTACCTCGGCGGACGGATGTTCGGGCTCATCGGCGGCGGTCAGTTGTTCCTGAAGGTGGATGACGTCACCAAGCCGGACTTCCAGGCCGCCGGATGCCGGCCGTTCATCTACGAAGGCATGAAGACCCCGGTGGAGATGGGCTATTGGACGCCGCCCGCGGACGCGGCGGATGACGCCTACGCGCTCCTGCCCTGGGCCCGGAAGGCCGTGGACGCGGCGAACCGGGCCGCGTTGAAGAAGGCCCAGAAGACGGCACGAAAGAAGGCACCGGCGAAGAAGCGCACCTCGCGCGTCAAGCCGTCTTGATGGCCGCGGCGTCCTCCAGCCCCAGCTCCACGACGGACGCCTCGCGCATCTTGAACTTCTGCACCTTGCCCGTCACCGTCATCGGGAACGCGTCCACGAACTTGAAGTAGCGGGGAATCTTGAAGGACGCGATGCGGCCCGCGCAGAACCGGGTCAGCTCCTCGGCGGTGAGCGTCGCGCCGGGCTTCACCCGCACCCAGGCCATGACCTCCTCGCCGTACCTCTTGCTCGGCACGCCAATGACTTGCGTCTCGCTGACGCCCGGGTGCGCGTGGAGGAACTCCTCGACCTCGCGCGGGGAGATGTTCTCACCGCCCCGGATGATGGTGTCCTTGATGCGGCCCACCACCTTCACGTAGCCCTCGTCGTCCATCACCGCGAGGTCGCCCGTGTGCATCCACCCGGCGGCGTCCACGGCCGCGGCGGTGGCCTCGGGGTTGGCCCAGTACCCCAGCATGACGCTGTACCCACGCGTGCACAGCTCGCCCGGCGAGCCGCGAGGAACCACCTCACCCGAGCCCGCGTCGATGACCTTGACCTCCAGGTGCGGATGCACGCGCCCCACGGTGGACACGCGCTTGTCCAGCGGCTCGTCCAGCGCGCTCTGCGTGGACACCGGCGACGTCTCCGTCATGCCGTAGCAGATGGTCACCTCGCGCATGTGCATGCGCGACTGCACCTGCTTCATCACCTCCACCGGGCACGGCGAGCCCGCCATGACACCGGTGCGCAGCGTCGACAAATCGAACTCACCGAAGCGCGGATGGTCCAGCTCCGCGATGAACATCGTGGGCACGCCGTACAGCGACGTGCAGCGCTCGGCCTGCACCGTCTGGAGCACCGTCAGCGGGTCGAACGCCTCGGCGGGAATCACCATGGTGGCGCCGTGGCTGGTACAGGCCAGGTTGCCAATCACCATGCCGAAGCAGTGGTAGAACGGCACCGGGATGCACACCCGGTCCTCGGGGCCGTAGCGAAGGGCCTCCCCGATGAAGAAGCCGTTGTTCAAGACATTGTGGTGCGACAGCGTGGCGCCCTTCGGGAAGCCTGTCGTTCCCGACGTGTATTGGATGTTGATGGCGTCATCGAACTGGAGCGACGCCTCGCGGGCGGCCAACGCGTCCTCCGAAACATCCTCCGCGCCATCGAGCAGCCGCTGCCAGTCGTCCTCCAGGACGAGCGCCGCCGCCAGGCCGGCACAGCGCGGCCGGACCTCTTTCACCATGCCCCGGTAGTCCGTCTGCCGGAAGCCCCGTGCGTGGAGCAGCACCTTGGTGCCGGACTGGTTGAGGGCGTACTCCAGCTCCGAGGTGCGGTAGGCCGGGTTGATGTTGACCAGGATGGCGCCGATACGGGCCGTGGCGTACTGGACGGCCACCCATTCGAAGCGGTTGGGTGACCAGAGCCCCACCCGGTCCCCCTTCTGAACGCCCAGGGCCATCAGCCCCCGGGCCACCTGCGAGGTGAGCGCCCAGAGCTGTTGATACGTGGCCCGAAACCCCTGGGACGCCACCACCAGGGCCTCCCGGTCGCCGTGGCGCTCGACGGTGCGGCGCAGGTTCTGGCCAATCGTCTCCCCCAGCAGCGGGGTGGTGCTGGTGCCATGGGCGTAGGAAGGGACCGGGTTTTGGGACATGGGCGTCATCGTCCCGCCCAGGCGGACACGCGGCAAGCGCCGCGAACCACCGCTGTCCAGCGCGTGGCAGGGGGGCATGGGGGAAGGCGGCATGCACTGCCAGCGAGGGCCCCCGGGGGGCCAGTCCCCTCCTGGGAAACGACAGTCAGCCCTGAAATCAGCCATTACGCCGTGCAGCCAGCCCACGCACCGCGTTAGAAACCGGGACTCATGGATGACTCCAACGCCAGGCTGGTCGCGGCCCTGCTGGAAGCCCGGCAGCGACACTGCTTCCCTGCGGACGTACGGCGCGCTGCCCCCGAATTCGTAGGCCAGGTGCTCGGCCTGCTCTTCCCCCACTTCGCCGAGCGCCTGGAGTGTACGGCCGCGGCCGTCCACCGCGACGTCACCACCGTGGAGGCCAGCCTCCACCGCATCCGGGACACGCTGGCGCCCCTGTACCCGGGCATTGAACGGGACTTGCCGGCGCGCTTCATGGAGCGGCTGCCCGGCCTCTATGACTGGCTGCGACAGGACGCGGACGCCATCTTCGAGGCGGACCCGGCCGCGCGCACCGTGGACGAGGTCATCCTCACCTACCCGGGCTTCACCGCCATCGCCATCTACCGGGTGGCCAACGCGCTGCACGCCCTGGGCTTCCCGCTGCTGCCTCGCTTGCTCACGGAGTACGCGCACCAGCGAACCGGCGTGGACATCCACCCGGGTGCCACCATTGGCCGGCGCTTCGTCATCGACCATGGCACTGGCGTCGTCATCGGTGAGACGACGCTCATTGGCGACAACGTCAAAATCTATCAGGGCGTCACCCTGGGCGCGCTCGTCGTGGAGAAGGGGCTGACGGACAAGAAGCGTCACCCCACCATCGAGGACGACGTGGTGGTGTACGCCAACGCCACCATCCTGGGCGGAGAAACCGTGGTGGGCCGGGGCAGCATCATCGCCGGCAACGCCTGGCTCACGCAGAGCATCCCTTCTCAATCCGTGGTTACCCGCCGCAGCGAGGTGCGTCAGCGCGGCGAGAATGGCTCGCTGGACGCACTCGAATTCCACATCTGACCCACCGACGAGGCCCCCGACATGAAGGTGAACAACATCCTGGAGACCATCGGAAACACGCCGCACGTGCGCATCAACCGGCTGTTTCCGTCCCGCGTGACGGTCCATATGAAGCTCGAGCGCGCCAACCCGGGCGGCAGCATCAAGGACCGCATCGCGTTGTCCATGATTGAGGACGCGGAGCAGCGCGGCCTGCTCAAGAAGGACAGCGTCATCATCGAGCCGACCAGCGGCAACACCGGCATCGGCCTGGCCATGGTGGCGGCGGTGAAGGGCTACAAGCTGGTGCTCGTCATGCCGGAGTCCATGAGCGTCGAGCGCCGCCGGCTGATGGCCGCCTACGGCGCCACCTTCGAGCTGACCCCGCGCGCGCAGGGCATGAAGGGCGCCATCGCTCGCGCCAATGAACTGCTGTCGCAGGTGCCCAACTCGTGGATGCCGCAGCAGTTCGAGAACGAGGCCAACATCGAGGTCCACCGCCGCACGACGGTGCAGGAAATCCTCAAGGACTTCCCGGAAGGGCTGGACTACCTCATCACCGGCGTGGGCACCGGCGGGCACATCACCGCGTGCGCCGAGGAGCTGAAGAAGGTCTGGCCGAAGCTGAAGGTCTTCGCCGTGGAGCCCACCAAGTCGCCCGTCATCAGCGGCGGCCAGCCGGGCCCGCACCCCATCCAGGGCATTGGCGCCGGCTTCATCCCGAAGAACCTGCACAAGGACGCGCTGGACGGCGCCATTCAGGTGACCGAGGAGGACGCCTTCGAGTTCACCCGCCGCGCCGCGCGTGAGGAGGGCATCTTCGTGGGCATCTCCACCGGCGCCGCGCTGTCCGCCGTGAATCAGAAGCTGGGCGAGATGACCGACGGCAGCCGCGTGCTCGCCTTCAACTACGACACGGGCGAGCGCTACCTCTCCATCGAGCCGCTCTTCCCGGCCCAGTAGTCCCGGGGCCCTCAGCCGCGGTGCGTCCGCACCAGCTCCACCAACCGGTCCATCTCCTCGGGCAGGTTGTAGAAGTGGGGTGAGAGGCGGACGCGCCCGCGGCGCACCGAGAGGGCCACCTCTCGTCCGGCGAGCCACGCGCCGAGCGCGCGGGCCTCGCCCTCCGGAGGCAGGAACGTGAGGATGCCCGCCCGGTGCTCCGGCGCGGGCCCCACGTCGCAGCCCAGCCCACGCAGCCCTGTCTCCAGTTGGCCCAGCAGTTCGCGGATGCGCGCGGAGATGGCGTCCACCCCCACCTCGTGCAGCAGCTCCAGCGCGGCGCCCAGGGCGTAGATGCCGGTGTACGCGGCGCTGCCCTCCTCCAGCTTGCCCGCGTCCGGGCGCAGCTCGAAGTGGCTGCGGTTGAAGTTCCAGGCGTCGGTGGTGCTGCGCCAGCCCACCAGCACGGGCCGCAGCCTGGGCAGGACGTCCTTGGCCACGTAGAGGAAGCCGATGCCGGCGATGCCCAGCATCCACTTGTGGCTGTCCGCGCTGAGGAAGTGGATGCGGCTCTTCTTCACGTCCACGGGGATGCAGCCCACGCTCTGGATGCCGTCCACGCAGAACAGAACGCCCGCCCGCTCGCACAGGGCGCCCACCGCATCCAGGTCCGTGCGGTAGCCGGTGGCGAACTGCACGGAGGAGACCGCCACCAGCCGGGTGCTCGGGGTGAGCGCGGCGGCCACGGCTTCCGGCGTGACGCCCCCTTCGGGCGTCTGGATTTCGCGCACGGTGACGCCGCGGTCCTTCAGGTGCAGCCAGGGATAGACGTTGGAGGGGTACTCCAACGAGGATGCGACGACGACCTCGTCGCCGGGCGTCCAGTCCAGCCCCTCGGCCACCAGGCCCAGGCCGTGGCTGGTGTTGCGCACGAAGGCAATCTCGCCGGGCTCGGCGTTGATGAGGCGGGCGGCCAGGCCCCGCACGCGCTCGCAGTGGGCCTCCCAGCCGCGCTCGTGCTTGATGCCGTGGTGGACGATGTCCTCCATCCACCCGCGCACGGCCTCGGCGGCGCGCAGGCTGGTGGGAGCCACACCGGCGTGGTTGAGGTAGAGCTGCTCCTTCAGCACGGGGAAGAGGTCTCGGTAGGACTCGAGCGAGCGCGTCATGGTGCCCGGAGTGTAGCCACGTCGCCGCGCCGCGCCGTACTTCGTGAAGGCCGGGTGTCCGCCGTGGACAGACGCGGTGGTTTTTCCGTCCCACCTTGGGATGCGATATGCGTCGGGTCCTGCTCGCCGCGGAGGACCCATGCGCCGCACCATCCTGGACGCCATGAGGAACACGTTGTTCGTGGGCGCCGCCCTGCTGGCGGGCTGCGCGGGAACCGTTCATGCCCCCTACCCGCCCATCCGCGCGGACATGTCCCCCGCCGCCCTGGAGCGAGGGGCCGCCATCTTCCACGCAAGCTGCGAGTCATGTCACCGAGGGGGCGACGCGGAGACGGCATCGGGCGCGCCGCTGCGCGAACTGCCCTCGTACATGGGGCGCTTCTACGCGGCGAATCTCACATCACATGCCGAGGCGGGCATCGGCGCCATGACGGATGAAGCGCTGGCGCGAGCCATCCGCTACGCCGTGAGCCGCGACGGGCGGTTGATGGTGATGCCCAGCTACGGCATGGGCGACGCGGACCTGGCGGCGGTGCTGGGCTTCATGCGCTCCGGGCACCCGCTCTTCACGCCGGATTCAGTGCCCGCGCCCCTGTCGAAGTTCAGCTTCTTCGGCGGTATTGGCTTCCGCTTCATCACCGGGAATGAGCCAGTGGAACGGCCCGCCTCGGGCATCCCCGTGCCGCCCAAGGCGGCGACCCGGGAGTACGGCCACTACATGGCGCATGACGTCTATGACTGCGCCTCGTGTCACACGGATGGCTTCAGTCCTCGGAAGACGGAGGGCGATGACGTGTTCGCGGGAGGCATGGCGTTCGTCGACCCGGAGGGAAGGAACGTTCATTCCAGCAACATCACGTTCCACGAGACGGGGCTGGCGCATTGGACGCTGGAGGACTTCACCCGCGCGGTGCGTGACGGACTGGCACCGGATGGCTCCGTGCTGCGCTCGCCCATGCCTCGCTTCCGGGGCATGGACGAGGTGGAGGCGCGAGCGCTCTACGACTATCTGCGCTCGGTGCCGCACAGGAAGAACGCGGTGAAGGGCGCGCGGCCGCGGCTCACCGCGGAGTCAGTCCGCCCGGACTGGGGCGCGGAGGAGATGGAGGAGCAGAGCGCGGAGGCACTCCCTGATGCGGTGCAGGCCAGCGCGCCCGATGAGACGCGCACGGGAGCTGTTCCCAACGCCAGCTCCTCCGTGAAGGGAGCAGGGGAAGAAACCTCGGGTCCGCTGGTTTCCCCCGCGCAACCTCCGGCCAACCATGAGGGCACACGGGGAGAAGACGCCCATGCCGCAGTGACGTCTTCGGCCTCGGCGACCGCTTCCGGCTCGGCGATGCACACAGCGCCCGGAGCCACCGACAAGAGCGCGGCATCGGCACCGTCCGCGAAACACGATGCGGCCAACACCGCTGCGGCCGGTCCCTCGACGCTGGCCAGCAAGCCCACCCCCACCCGTAAGCCGCGCCCCGCTGCGCCCAAGGTGGACGCCCCCGCCCTCTTCGTGAAGCTCGGCTGCGCGAGCTGCCACGCGCCTGGCGCGCGGTATCACGACCGGCTCGCCAAGGTCTCCTCGCGCAGCGAGGCCGAGCTGGTCCGATGGGTGCGAAACCCCGAGCAGTTCCTCCCCGGCACGCCCATGCCCACCTACGCGGAGTTGATTGACGAGAAGACCGCGCGTGCGCTGGTGCGCTGGGTGAAGGCGGGAGGCCTGGCCACGCTGCCCTCCACCTCGCGCTGAGCCGCGCCCCGACGCACGCGGAAAAAACGACCCGGAAATGACCGAGGAAAACCCCTGCTGGCGTATCCCGTCTGGAAGTTCTCAGCGGGCACCTCGTCGAGGCACCCGCTGGGCGCGTACCACCCCGGTGCCAACCGGCCCCAGCCCCGGGGTGGTGCGTGGGACTTCCCAGCGCACCGTCGGCTGGCACGCCAGCGTCTCCGGCTACAGGGACGGCTGCACCCGCGCCGCCGCTCGCGTACGGTGCGCCGCATGACGGAGTGCCTCCTCAACGTCGACCTGGGTGAGCTTCCTGGTGAAGACGAACAGCTCTACGCGCTGGCCCATGTGGCGAACATCGCTTGCGGCGGGCATGCCGGGGACGATGCCTCCATGCGCCGGGCGCTGGAGCGGTGCGAGCGGCACGGCACGCGCGTGGGCGCGCACCCGTCCTACGAGGACCGAGAGGGCTTCGGCCGCCGCGCGCTCGACGTCACGCCGGAGCACCTCCGGGCGCAAGTGGCCGCGCAGTGCGGCCGGCTCGCAAAGCTGGCGGCTGACCGTCATCTGCCCGTGGCGTACGCCAAGCCCCACGGCGCCCTGTACCACGCGGCCAATGCAACACCGGCCCTGGCCCGCGCGGTGGTGGCGGGCATCGTGGAAGCGCTGGGGACCGCCGTCACCTTCATTGGCCCCGGCACGGGCGCGCTGCACGACGCGGCCCTGGCGGCGGGTCTGGCCTACGCCCGCGAAGGCTTCGCGGACCGAGGCACCCGGCCAGACGGCTCGCTGATTCCCCGAGGACAGCCCGGCGCGGTGCTGACCGACCACGCCCAGGCGCGGGCCAACACCGTGCGCCTGGCCACCAGCGGCAGCGTGGACACCGTCTGCGTTCACGGCGACACGCCCGGCGCGGTGGAGCTGGCGCGCGAGGTCCGCGCCACCTTGGACGCGCTCGCGCTTCGCGCCGAGCCTCTGGGTGAAGGCGCCCTGCGACTGGTCCTTCCCGAGGGACTGGAGCGACGCGCCACGCGCGAGGCCCTCTGTGCCATGCCCGGCGTCCTCGACGCCGTCATCACCGAGGAGCACGCCTGCGTGTACTTCGCCCCGGATGCGCCACCCGAGGAGCCTCGGCTCGCGCTGGCGCGGTTGCTGCGCATCCCCGCCCCAGTGGCCGGCCGGCCCCTCACGACCATCTCCGTGCGCTACGACGGGCAGGACTTGCACGCAGTGGCGGAACGCGCGGGCCTCACCGAGGACGAAGTGGCGCGGCGCCACACCGCGCGCGAGTACACGGTGCGCTGCGTGGGATTCCTCCCCGGGTTTGCCTATCTGGGCGAAGTCGACCCGAGCATCGCGGTCCCCAGGCTGGCCACGCCCCGCACGCGAGTGCCTGCCCTCGCGGTGGGAATCGCGGGTGGGCGCACGGGGGTGTATCCCTTCGCATCACCTGGAGGCTGGAACCTCATCGGCACCGCGCTGGACTTCACCGCCTTCACACCCGAGGAGGGCTCGGTGCTTCAGCTCGGGGACCGGGTGCGCTTCAAGCGGGTGGACCGATGACGGGCTGGCTGGACATCACGGGCGTGGGTGCGCCCGTCACGGTGCAGGACGCGGGACGGCCGGGGAAGATGCACCACGGCGTGCCTCCGGGAGGACCGCTGGTCCCGGAGCTGCTCGCCCTGGCCAATCTCGCCGTGGGCAACGCGAGTGGAACGGCGGCGCTGGAAGCCTTCGGTCGGTTGGAGCTGCGCGCCCGAGGCCGAAGCGTTCGCGTGTCCATGGGCGGACACGCCTTCGCGCTGGCGGATGGAGAGCGCCTCACCGTCCCCGCGCCCGAGTCGACGAGCGTGCGCTATGTCGCGGTGGACGGCGGGCTCGCCGTGCCGGAAGTGCTGGGAGGACGCGGCACACTGCTGGTCGCGCGCCTGGGCGGACACGAAGGCCGCCTGCTGCGTTCGGGAGACAGCCTGCCCCTGGGTGACACGAACGAGCGCGCCGAGGCACGAGCGCCCGGTGCGTCACTGGATGCAGCGGCGCCCATCCGCGTGACGCTCGGACCGGACAACCGCCGCTTCGGACCCGCAACCGTGGCCACCCTGCTGTCGGGCGCCTTCACCGTGTCCGCCGCCACCGACCGTGTGGGGATGCGGCTCCAAGGGCCATCGCTCACCCATGGCGACGAAGGCACGGGCACGTCGCGCCCCATGGTTCGTGGGGCCATCCAGGTGACGCTTTCAGGAACGCCCATCGTGCTGGGCCCCGACCATCCGACGACAGGTGGCTATCCACTCATCGCGACAGTCATTCGCGCCGATTGGGGACGGCTGTGCGCCCGCCGTCCAGGAGCCGCTGTCCGGTTCCAGGAAGTGAGCCTGGAAGAGGCACGGGAAGCGTGGCGGCACCACGCGGAGCACTTCGGTGTCGGTGGAAGGCCGACCCCGCCCCCCTGAGTTCCAGCATCCAGGGGACGCAACTTTTTCCGGTTTCAACCGATACTGGAGAAGATGAGTCCCCCAAAAATCGGTTTCCGCGCCCC